>NZ_KQ758731.1:0-7699 GCF_001457055.1 Priestia veravalensis
GTAGCTATGTGTGGACGGGATAAGTGCTGAAAGCATCTAAGCATGAAGCCCCCCTCAAGATGAGATTTCCCATAGCGCAAGCTAGTAAGATCCCTGAAAGATGATCAGGTTGATAGGTCAGAGGTGGAAGCACGGCGACGTGTGTAGCTGACTGATACTAATCGATCGAGGACTTAACCAAAACGATAGTACACGAAGTACTCAGCAAAATGTTATCTAGTTTTGAGAGAATAATCTCAAATCATGTCTGGTGACGATAGCAGAGAGGTCACACCCGTTCCCATGCCGAACACGGAAGTTAAGTTCTCTAGCGCCGATGGTAGTTGGGACTTTGTCCCTGTGAGAGTAGGACGTTGCCAGATTTTATATTATCGCGGGGTGGAGCAGTCTGGTAGCTCGTCGGGCTCATAACCCGAAGGTCGCAGGTTCAAATCCTGTCCCCGCAACCAAATGGTCCCGTGGTGTAGCGGTTAACATGCCTGCCTGTCACGCAGGAGATCGCGGGTTCGATTCCCGTCGGGACCGCCATCTAAACGAAACAAAAGGTTTCGTCTTTTTTTTATATTAAAATTATGATCCTTAGGACTGTTCCTAGGGACTTTTTTGTATGTATATGCTGGATATGAGTAGAGAACTGCGTATACAATAGAGGTATAAATTGATTTAGAGAGAGCAAAGTGAGGATTCGAAAAATGAAACCATTAGAAGAGTTTGTCATCCAATCCGCTTCTATTGAAGATACACAAAAGCTAGCCAACCGTCTTGCTTCGCTGCTAGCTCAAGGTGATGTTTTGTTATTAGAAGGAGACTTAGGAGCTGGTAAGACAACTTTTACCAAAGCATTAGCAAAAGGTCTTGAAATTAAAAGGAACGTAAACAGCCCTACATTTACTATTATTAAGGAATATAAAGATGGAAGATTACCCCTCTATCACATGGATGTATATCGTCTAGGGGATGAATTTGAAGATCTAGGCTTTGATGAATACTTTGAAGGTGATGGTGTTACCGTTGTTGAGTGGGCTCACTTAATTGAAGAGCAGTTACCAAAGGAATTTGTTCAAATTAATATTTATCATGATACGCCTAAAACACGTAAGCTTGTTTGTAAAGCCAAAGGCGCAAGATATATTGACCTATGTAAGGAGCTTTTTAACTATGAAAACATTAGCAATTGATACGTCAAATTTCGTAATGGGCGTCGCATTGGTTGAAGAGAATAAAGTAATTGGAGAAGTAATTACAAATCTGAAAAAGAATCATTCTATTCGCTTGATGAAGGCTATTGAATCGTTGCTGGCGGATTGTGATACATTACCAAAAGAATTAGATAAAATTGTAGTAGCAGAAGGGCCTGGTTCTTATACTGGTGTCCGCATTGGTGTAACCGTGGCTAAAACACTTGCGTGGACGCTTAACATTCCTTTAGTTGGAGTGTCTAGCCTTGAGATTGTAGCTGCTAACGGCCGTTACTTTAACGGACTTATCTCCCCGTTATTTGATGCGCGTAGACAACAAATTTTCACAGGGTTATATCGTTTTGATAATGGACAGGAACTACGTAATGAAGAGAAAGATCAGCTTGTTATTAATGAACAATGGGCTGGAAAATTGAAAGAATACAATGAGTCTATTTTATTTATTGGGAATGATATTGAAGCGCATAAAGAAATATTAACTAGCGTATTAGGAGAACAAGCACTCTTTGCATCCGTTTCACAATACAATCCTCGTCCAAGTGAATTAGCTTTTTTAGGTATGCAAAAAGAAGCAACTCCAGTTCATGCTTTTGTGCCTAATTACATTAGGTTAGCTGAGGCAGAAGCAAACTGGTTAAAAGCACAAGAAGCGAAAAATGAGTGAGAAAATGACTATGACATTGAAATTTCGTCTAATGAAAGTTGAAGATATTGATCAAGTTGTTGAAATTGAAAAACAGGCATTTGCAACACCTTGGAGCAAAGAGGCCTTCTATAACGAATTAACGGCCAATCAATTTTCTACCTACCTTGTAATGGAAATAGAGGAGCAAATTATTGGATATTGTGGAACTTGGATTGTAATTGATGAAGCGCATATTACCAATATTGCTATACTTCCTAAGTATAGAGGAAAAGGGTTAGGATATGCTTTGCTTAAAGCTGCGATGAATGTTGTGCAACAGCTAGGGGCACTTTCAATGACGCTTGAAGTAAGAACATCAAATCATATTGCACAGTCATTGTATAAAAAGCTAGGCTTTGAGGCTGGCGGCATACGAAAAAATTATTATTCTGATAACAATGAAGATGCATTAGTTATGTGGGTGAAATTATGACAAAAGAAAATGAAGTAATATTAGCAATAGAAACAAGCTGTGATGAAACGGCTGTTGCGATTATTCGAGGTGGTACAGAAATTGTTGCAAAATTGAAAGCCATAAACGCTTTGGGGGAGTTGTACCTGAGATTGCTTCACGGCATCATGTTGAGCAAATCACAATAGTTGTAGAAGAAGCTCTACATCAATCCAATATGACATTTGATGATATTGATGCAATTGCGGTAACAGAAGGACCAGGATTAGTAGGAGCATTATTAATTGGTGTCAACGCAGCTAAGGCGTTAGCTTTTGCTCATCAGAAGCCTTTAATTCCTGTACATCATATTGCGGGACATATTTATGCGAATCAACTTATTACGCCATTAAAATTTCCGTTACTAGCATTAGTTGTTTCGGGTGGACATACAGAACTTGTCTACATGAAAGAGCACGTTCGTTTTGAAGTCATTGGTGAAACAAGAGATGATGCAGCTGGTGAAGCATACGATAAAGTAGCACGTACGCTACAGTTACCATATCCAGGCGGTCCTCATATCGATCGTCTAGCTCAAGAGGGTGAACCCTTAATTGATCTACCGCGTGCCTGGTTGGAAGATGGCTCATATGATTTTAGTTTTAGTGGTTTAAAATCAGCAGTTATCAACACTGTGCATAACGCGAAACAAAAAGGTGAAGATATTAATCCACAAACATTAGCAGCTAGTTTTCAAGCTAGCGTAGTTGATGTTTTGGTAACAAAAACAGAAAAAGCTGTTCAAGAATATAACGTAAATCAACTGCTGTTAGCCGGTGGGGTAGCCGCAAATAAAGGGTTACGAGAGGCTCTACAGCAACGATTCGAAAAGTACTCTAATGTAGAGTTAGTTATTCCACCACTCTCTTTATGTACGGATAATGCTGCTATGATTGGAGCAGCAGCCAGCGTTTTATATCGTAAAGATAGAAGAGCGACCATGGCATTAAATGCGAATCCTGGGTTAGTGCTAGAATAGAGGATTGTGGATAATATAGTGGTTATCCACAATTTTCAATCAATTTAGAATTAACTGTGGATAATGCATATATTAAAGCCCATCACCAAAAGGTGTATGGGCTTCTTTTGTGTATAAACTGTTAGCTTTCCTCAATACTTAGCTGAAGTTCTTCCCACTCTTCCATTAATGTGGATAACTCTTGTTGAAAAGTTTGGTTCTCATTGTTTAAAAGCTGAGATTTTTCATGATCTTGGTAAATTACTGGGTCGCATAAAAGCTCTTCATTTTGCTCTAATTTTGCTTCCACTTCAGCAATTCGTTCTTCAATCTCTTCAATTCTTCTTTTTCGCTGCCTTAGAAGCTTTTTTTGTTCCTTATCTTGTATATATGACGCTTTGTCACTTTTCCCTACAGATAGTTCCTGAGCCATATTTGCTGCTTCAAGCTCTTTTCTTTCTTCCATTTCTGCTTTTTTCTCAACGTAGTAGTCATAGTCCCCTAAAAACTCTGTTGTTCCCTCTGGAGACAATTCGATAACCTTGTTGGTAACTCTGTTGATAAAGTAACGGTCATGGGAAACAAATAAAAGTGTACCTGGATAAGAGATTAATGCATTCTCCAATACTTGTTTACTATCTAGATCAAGGTGGTTAGTAGGCTCATCTAGAATTAAAAAGTTTGCTTTTTGCATCATCAGTTTTGCTAAAGCGAGTCTTGCTTTTTCTCCACCGCTTAGTGTGGAAACAACCTTTAAGACATCGTCGCCTGAAAATAAAAAATTACCGAGCACAGTTCGAATTTCTTTTTCAGTAGTAGTAGGGTAGTCGTCCCATAATTCATTGAGTACGGCTTTGTTAGACGTCAAGTTTGCCTGTTCTTGATCATAATAGCCTACTGCTACATTAGAACCGAATTGGATTTCTCCTGAAACAAAAGGAAGTTTATTCATTAAGCCTTTTAACAGAGTAGATTTACCAATCCCGTTTGGACCTACTAGGGCAATGCTATCTTGACGAGTAGCACGAAGGTTAATGTTTTTTACAATAAACTGATTTTCTTCATATCCAATGGAAAGGTTGTCAACTTTTAATACTTCATTTCCGCTTTGCCGTTCAATATCAAAGGAAAAGCTTGCACCTTTTTCACCATCGTTTGGCCGATCCATTAGCTCCATGCGTTCTAACTGTTTACGTCTGCTTTGAGCTCGCTTTGTTGTTGAAGCCCTAGCAATATTTTTTTGAATGAAATCATTAAGCTTTGCTACTTCATCCTGCTGTTTTTCAAATTGCTTCATCTCACGCTCATAGCGTTCGGCTTTTTGTGTTAAATAATTTGAGTAGTTACCAGGATATTTATAGGTGGTTTTTTGACTTACTTCATAGACTTGTGTAACCACTTTATCAAGGAAGTAGCGATCATGGGAGACAATTAGGATAGCGCCATCGTAATTTTGTAAAAATTGCTCTAACCAAGCCAATGTTTCAATGTCAAGATGGTTGGTAGGCTCATCTAAAATTAGCAAATCAGGTTTAGTTAATAACAGCTTAGCTAGAGCCAGTCGTGTTTTTTGCCCACCGCTTAGTGTAGAAATAGGGGTGGAGTAATCAAAGTTTGAAAAGCGAAACCCGTGCAGGATTGAACGAATGTCAGCTTCGTATTGGTATCCGCCTAGATCTTTAAAGGAAATTTGAAGCTGATCGTATTCCTTTAAAAGCTTTTCATAGTTGTTGGAATCCTGCTGATAAGAAGGGTCTCCCATTTTTTCTTCAAGCTTTCTTAGTTCTTTCTCCATTTTTTGCAATGGCTTGAAGACGGTTAACATTTCGTCCCAAATAGATAAAGTGGATTCTAACACTGTATCCTGTCCCATGTAGTCAATCGTTGTTTCTTTTGGCTTCATAATCTCTCCACTGTCGTAGGAAAGTTCACCAGAAATAATTTTTAGAAGCGTTGATTTTCCCGCTCCGTTTCGACCAACTAGTGCAATGCGGTCTTTAGATTGAACTTCAAGTTTTATATTTGATAAAATCGGGTCTGCCCCGTAATATTTCGTAATTCCGTTTAACTGTAGAATAATCATCGTTTCACCTCTACTCATTTCGACATAGTGTATTTTAACATATTTTTAAGACAGAAGTATGAATAGGTGCATGTCATAAGCATTTCCACAAAATTATGTGTAGAATTCATTATTACCACATAGACTGTGTTAAAATAAACTATAGACTACTGTTCATGAGTGAATAGAAGGTTCACTTAATGGAAGCGCTATCTAATTTAAAAAGAGAATCTTGCTAAGTCAAGCGGAGATCTGAACGATAGCCATTATATCTATCGTAATTAAGGGGGCACAAGATGAATACAGAAAACTTAAAAATACCACAAGCTACAGCAAAGCGGTTGCCGCTATACTATCGTTTTATTAAAAATCTACATGCTTCTGGTAAGCAACGTGTATCGTCAGCAGAATTAAGCGAAGCGGTGAAAGTAGACTCCGCTACAATTCGTCGCGATTTTTCCTATTTTGGAGCCTTGGGTAAAAAGGGATATGGCTATAACGTCAATTATTTACTAAGTTTTTTTCGCAAAACATTAGATCAAGATGAAGTAACCAGAGTTGCTCTGATTGGTGTTGGTAATCTTGGAACAGCTTTTTTAAACTACAATTTCATTAAGAATAACAATACAAAAATTGAATTTGCTTTTGATGTTATTGAAGAAAAGGTGGGCACTCACGTTGGAGACGTACCCGTTTATCATTTAGATAAGCTTGAAGAACATATGACAGAAGATATTTCTGTTGCGATCCTAACAGTTCCAGCTACAGTGGCACAGCAAATTACGGACCGCTTAGTCAAATGCGGAATCAAAGGTATTTTAAATTTTACCCCTGCCCGTTTAAATGTGCCAAGCTCTATTCGTCTGCATCACATTGATTTAGCCGTAGAGCTTCAGTCGCTGGTTTACTTTTTGAAAAATTACCCTGAAAATAATATATAATAGAATATATATGTAATAAAGGAGGGGAAACCATGGGATTAAGTGCAGGTAGTGTGATTTTAATTGTAATTTTTGCACTTTTAGTTTTTGGACCAAAGAAGCTTCCCGAGCTTGGTCGAGCTGTAGGCCACACGTTAAGGGAGTTTAAAAGTGCCACTAAAGGAATAATGGAAGATAACGAAGACGAGGGCAAGAAGAAAGAACGAAATCAATAGAGGAATGATTGACATATGAACGAACAAGAAATGTCTGTATATGATCACATTGGTGAACTGCGAAAAAGGATTTTAATCGTCGTCTTTTTCTTTTTTATTGCTACAATTGGCGGTTTTTTCTTAGCGGATCGCGTTATTATTTATCTACAATCAGCAGACGAGGCAAGCTCGCTAACAATGAACGCATTTAAATTGACCGATCCGGTTAAGATTTATATGCAGTTTGCGTTTGTAATTGGATGTGTTGTTTCTGCTCCTATTGCGCTCTATCAATTATGGGCATTTATAAGTCCAGGCTTGTATGATAAAGAGCGAAAAGTAACTCTTGGATACATTCCAATTTCAATTATCCTATTTCTTACTGGTATTTCGTTTGCTTACTTTGTTCTCTTTCCTTTTGTAGTAGAGTTTATGATTCGAATAGCGGATAAGCTAGATGTTAACCAAGTTATTGGTATCAATGAATATTTTTCATTTTTATTTCAGCTTACGCTACCATTTGGTCTATTGTTTCAATTACCCGTTGTCATTATGTTTTTAACAAGACTAGGTATTGTGACGCCACAGTTCTTAAGCAGTATCCGGAAGTACGCTTATTTTGTGTTATTAGTCATAGCGGCTTTTATTACACCTCCAGAATTGTTATCACACCTAATGGTTACAATTCCTTTATTCATCCTTTATGAAATTAGCATTATTATTTCTCGCATTTCCTATCGTAAAATGTTGAAACATAGACAACAATATGAAGAAGCCGTTGGAATTTCTTCTGAATAACAAAAAAAGAGGCTGGGACAAAACCCTCCTCTGAACCGAAAAAGCCGGTGAAATTTTACGACGAGTAAAATGTCACCGGCTTTGTTTATTTTTACATTAAAATAAGGACCACTTCTGATAAAATAAAGTTACCATACAAAATCTTATCGGAAAGAAGGGTCCTTATGTTTAAAGATTATAACATGAATCAAGTGGTTTTGCCTTTAGATTTAGAAATAAAATTACAAGAAAATGATATTGCCTTCGCCGTTCACCATCTCGTTGAACATATTCCAGATGAAGCCTTTGCCGGCTTCTTACAGAAAACGGGGTGTCCTGCTTACCATCCACGCATGATGATGAAAATCATTTTATGTGCCTACACACAGTCAGTTTTTTCAGGAAGAAAAATTGAAGCGCTTCTCAAAGATC
>NZ_KQ758732.1:0-7574 GCF_001457055.1 Priestia veravalensis
TGTTCCAATCTTTTTGGTTTGTCTGAACACGTTCGTTCCATTGCGCTACGGCCACTCGCTTTCCGCGGGGAGGAACCTGAGCTTCCTCGCTGCGCTGCGGGATCTCCGTTTTCCCTCTCTTTCCCGCAGGAGTCGAGTGTCCTACGCTCCATTCCACCCTGTTTCCAACATTGTTTTCACAATCAACCAAAAAACCTGAACGATTAAAAGTGAGAAACTCTCAATCGTTCAGGTTTATCATTGGCTGAATTACTTATGTCCCAGCCTCATTATTTAAATATGACCTGTGAGGGATTTGAACCCCCGACCCCTTCCCTGTCAAGGAAGTGCTCTCCCGCTGAGCTAACAAGTCGTAATATGATGTATGTATTGATATTATTATAGGGATGAATCTGATGAGTTGTCAATACTTTCTTTATGGGATATAGAACGCTTTCAGCTAAAGGAGGATGTTCCTTTGAATAGTAACTATTATTTTACTCGCTTTTTGACCAAGCGTCCCGCTGAGCCAACGCTTGAGAACCTGGCTTTTTTACAGGAAAAGCATATGCTTCATATTCCGTTTGAGAATCTGGACGTGATCAGCAAGACGCCAATTATTACGGACCTTGAGCGCATTTTTGAAAAAGTGGTGATCAATCTTCGCGGGGGTTTTTGCTATGAGCTAAACGGGCTGTTTGGCTGGCTGCTTCGCGAAATCGGCTATGATGCTCATTACGTAGGCGCAACGGTGAAAAAGCCCGACGGCTCGTGGACGATTGAAGGCAGTCACGCGACGAACCTTGTTCATCTAGACGATGAACCGTATCTTGTGGACGTTGGATTTGGCGATTCGGTTCGTAAACCCGTCCCCCTTTCAGGAGAAGTCGTTAGCGACGTTAGCGGTGAGTACCGCGCGCTTCAAATAGACGAAGAGCACTATGACCTTCAGCGCTTTGAAGACGAGCAGTGGAAAACGCTGCACCGCGTGTCGACGGTACCAAAAGAATTTCACGAGTTTGCGCCGATGTGTGAGTTTAACCAAACGTCACCGGAGTCACCGTTTACACATAAGCGCTTAGTCACAATTGCCACAAAGGAAGGACGCAAAACGCTTTCTGATTTGACGCTAATTATCACAGAAAACAGTCAAAAAACGAAAGAAACGATTGCAGAAGAAGATCTCCCTATGCTTCTTCAACAGCACTTCTATTTATTTTTAATGGACAGCTTTTCATAAGAGAAAAGCAGCCGGCTGCAAAAGGGTTATACCCCTTTTGACATCCCGCTGCTTTTTTTATTGCTGAATTTCAACAAATTCAAACGAAGCTTCGTATCCTTCTCCCTGCGGACTGCAGGCATAGATGCCGATTTGCATGGTCTCTTCTTCTGCGAATAAATGCGCGATTCGCAGCTGTTTCCACTTCTCACCGTCAACAGAATAATAAAGTGAGTAGTCTTGCCCTACTTTCTTCATTCGAAAGTAAAGAGCCGACTGATCCTCTTCAAAATCTTGCGTAAACCAGTCTGAGTAACCGTTATTGGTGACAACTGCTCCTAGCTTGTTTGATTCATTCGGACTGTATTCAACGGACGATTTAATCCACGTATCCTTTGAGACGCGCACCATTAACCCTGCTTGGTCGTAGCGATTTAGAGGCTTGGTGTGTACTTTCGTTGTAAGCTGAAAGTCTCCAGATACTTCTTTATAAAGAAAGTGACCGTTATCTACTTGAAAACCGTTGTGCGTTCGCTGCCAGAAATCCGTATTGACATTAGGTTTCATGACGAGGTGCTGCTCGTTTAATTCGAAATGAGTCGGTTTTGAAAACCACTTAAACTCCTTTAAAAGCTCTTTTCCATGAAACGTCTGTGGCATGTTTTTCCCGCTTTACCTTTTACCTCTCTAATGTAGCACAAAAGCCCTCTTCCTACGTAGAAAGAGAGCTCTAAGATCAGACAATTAGGTTCACGATAAGCACAGTACCGAACGCAATAAATGAAAGCAATGTTTCAAGTACCGTCCACGTTTGAAACGTTTCTTTTACCGTTAAGCCTAGGTATTCTTTTACCATCCAGAAACCTGCATCGTTAACGTGAGAGAACATCAGTGAACCTGCGCCTGTTGCGATAACAAGAAGCTCTAGGTTTACGCCTGACATATGCTCGATAACCGGTGATACGATTCCTGCGGCTGTTGTGAGGGCTACTGTTGCTGATCCGGTTGCGATACGAATGAGACCTGCGATCATAAATGCTAGAACAAGTGGTGATAGTGAAAGGTTCTCAGACATTTGAGCGATTGTTGTTCCTACACCGCTTTCAATTAAGACTTCTTTAAATCCTCCACCTGCACCGATGATTAAAATAATCGAACCAACTGGCAACAAGCACTCTTCTGATAGCTTTTTGATTGTTTCTTTTGTCATGCCTTGCTTCATACCTAAGAAGTAGAAAGCGACAAAACACGCAATTAATAGTGCGATTAGCGGGCTACCGATAAAGACTAGAAGCTTTTCAAGACCACTTCCTAACGGTAAGTACGGCGCAGCCGCTGATAAAATCATTAGTAAGACTGGTAACAAAATAACAAAGAATGAGATTCCTGTTCCAGGTAATTCTTTTGAAAGAGTTGTTACGCGAATAAGTTCTGGCTCACCTTGTGGAACAACGCGCTTATGAATCCACTTTGCGTATACGGGTCCTGCAATAATAGCTGCTGGAATGGCAACGATTAATGAGTATAAAAGAACGCGTCCAAGGTTTGCATCGTAAATGCTAATGGCAGCTAGTGCGCCTGGATGCGGTGGTACCAATCCGTGTACAATTGATAAACCTGCGATAACTGGTAAAGCAATTAATAAAATATTTTGTTTCGTTGTTTTATGAATTGAGATAACGAGCGGTAGTAAAATTAAAATACCAACTTCAAAGAAAACGGGAATTCCGATAATGAATCCTGCGATAATCATCGCCCACGGTAAACGCTTTGTACCAAATGAACGAACAAAGAAGTCTGCCACTTGCATACCTGCTCCAGAGTCAGCCATTAGCTTACCAAGGATCGTTCCAAGCGCTAAAATTCCAACTAAGTGTCCAAGTACGCTGCCCACTCCTGTTTCGTAAGCTTTTACAATTTGATCTAATTCTAACCCTGACGTAACCGCTAAGCAGATGCTGGCTACTGTTAAGCTAATAAACGCATGCCATTTAAATACTGACACCCCTATGATAACGATTACAATTGATACTAAAGTCATCAGTAGTAAATAAGTATCCATGTTCATTCCGCCTCTCTTGTTTGATATGTAATCGGTTTCTTTTTTCATTTAAATAAATCGAAGCCTTGTAAGCTTCCAAACTATTAAACTTGTTATCGCTTTCAATTATCTTTCAATAGAAAACGATTTCATCAACTACTTAAATTATATGAAAAAATTTTTCTTAATTCAACCTTATTTTAGAAAAAAATAATATTTTAATGAGTTTGGGACATAACAAAATGATGGCTTCTAAAAGACGAACACTAGCTGTTCCCATCTCTTTGGTTTGTCTCAACACATTCGTTCCATTGTGCTACGGCCACTCGCTTTCCGCGGGGAGGAACCTGAGCTTCCTCGCTGCGCTACGGGATCTCCGTTTTCCCTCTCTTTCTCGCAGGAGTCGCGTGTCCTACACTCCATTCCACCTTGTTTCCAACATTGTTTTTCACAATCAACCAAAAAACCTGAACGATTAAAAGTTATGAACTCTCAATCGTTCAGGTATAGTAGAGGCTGAACTACTTATGTCTCAGTCTCGCTTTTATTATTCTACGTGCTTCTTTTGAAAGTTTGCGATATTGGCATATTCTTCACCTAATAAACGCGATAAGCGAATATAAATAGGTGTTAGCTCTTCATAAATGGAAACATGAGCTTCAATTGGCTTATGGTGATGCGTTGCACCGACCATATCGGAAACAACTTCAAGAGAATCGACTTCTCCTAAACCGTACATACCTAAAATGATTGCTCCTAGACAAGAGCTTTCAAAGCTTTCAGGAACCGATACGTCTTGGTTAAAAATATCAGCCATCATTTGACGCCATAGTGGTGAACGAGCAAAGCCACCTGTTGCTTGAATTTGCTTCGGCTCACCGATTAGCTCTTCAAGTGCTAATAAAACCGTATAAAGGTTAAAGATAACACCTTCTAAGACCGCACGAATCATATGTTCTTTTTTATGGTGTAATCCAAGGCCAATGAATGAACCTCTGGCATTCGCGTCCCAAAGCGGCGCTCTTTCTCCAGATAAATAAGGATGGAACAGCAGGCCATCCGCTCCTGGCTTCACCGTATTTGCAATATCTGTTAGCATTTCATACGGATCTTTCCCCAAGCGCTTAGCTGTCTCTACTTCGGCTGCACCCAGCTGCTCTTTTGCCCATCTGAAGATCATTCCACCATTGTTCACAGGACCGCCAATTACCCAGTGGTTTTCCGTTAACGCATAGCAGAAAATACGACCTTTTGGATCCACAACCGGACGATCGGTTACGGCACGAATGGCGCCGCTTGTTCCGATTGTTACCGCTACAACTCCAGGTTTAATCGCATTTACACCAAGGTTTGAAAGCACTCCGTCACTTGCTCCAACAATAAATGAAGTGGTAGGTAAAAGGTTCATTTCGGTTGCAAGATCTGGATTTAACCCTTTCATACAATGTGTCGTTGATACCGGCGTTGATAATTTGTCAGCTGATACGCCGCTTACCTTTAACGCTTCCTCATCCCAGCTTAAGTTTTTTAAGTTAAACATACCTGTAGCTGATGCAATTGAATAATCCACTACGTATTCGCCAAACAGCTTATAAAACACATATTCTTTAATTGAAATGAATTTATGAGCTTGTTCCACAATATCCGTATGCTCATGAGATAGCCACGTCAGCTTTGCTAATGGTGACATCGGGTGAATTGGTGTTCCGGTACGCAGGTAAATTTCATGTCCGTTCCACTCATTCTTAATCTTCTCTGCCCATTTCGCACTTCTGTTGTCTGCCCACGTAATACACTTTGTGATCGGCTTACCGTTTTCATCTACTGCGATGACGCTGTGCATCGCAGAGCTAAACGATACGCAAAGAATATCTTCCGGATTCACATTGCTTTCGTTCATGACGCCTTTAATTGTTGTAATGACGGCTTGAAAAATTTCCTCCGGGTCTTGCTCTGCTACATCGGGTACGGGTGCATATAAAGGATACTCAACTCCTTTTCGTGAAAGAGCCGTTCCATCTATTGAGAATAGAACGGACTTTGTACTTGTCGTACCGATATCAACTCCGATTGCATATTTGGTGCTCATGCTGCTTTCCCCCTTGTTTGATTATTTCTTAACTGTGCTATGTCCTCCGAACTCGTTGCGAAGAGCCGCTACTACTTTCCCCGTAAACGTATCTTCCTCTAATGAACGATAGCGCATCATTAAGGATAGTGCAATAACAGGTGTTGGTGCTTGTAAATCAAGCGCTTCTTCAACCGTCCATTTCCCTTCACCAGAAGACTGCATAACCCCTCTAATTTCATCTAGTTTTGGATCTTTCGAGAACGCATTCTCCGTTAGTTCCATTAACCATGAACGAATAACTGATCCGTTGTTCCAAACGCGCGCTACTTTTTCGTAATCGTAGTCGAATTGGCTTTTCTCAAGTACTTCAAATCCTTCAGCAATTGCTTGCATCATGCCGTATTCGATACCGTTATGAACCATTTTTAAGTAGTGGCCGCTTCCGCATTCACCAGCGTACAGGTAGCCGTTTTCTACACAGATATCCTGGAATAATGGCTCGATTGTGCTGAATACTTCTTTGTCTCCACCAATCATTGTACATGCTCCGTTTCGAGCACCTTCCATACCACCGCTTGTACCTACGTCAAAGAAGAAGATTCCTTTTTCTTTTAAGTCGTTTCCGCGACGTACAGATTCTTTATAGTTAGAGTTACCGCCGTCAATTACGATATCTCCTTCATTTAATAAACCTTTAAGTTGCACTAGCGTTTGTTCTGTTGCATCTCCTGCTGGAACCATTACCCAAACAATTTTTGGAGATGGTAGCTTTTCAATCACTTGCTCTAATGAATCAAACGCTTCTACGCCTTCACCATTCATTTTTGTTACTGCTTCTTTATTTAAGTCGAATGCTACGACATTGTGATTGTGGTCACGCAAATTTAATGCTAAATTGTAACCCATTTTTCCTAAACCTACTAAACCTAATTTCATGATGTATGTCCTCCAGAAAAAAATTTTCTTGTCTATTCACTATTATACGAAATTTTTTTCATAACCGCAAACGATTACAAGAAAATTTTTTTCGTTAATTATTCTATGCTATACTATCTTTACAAATATTCTGAAAGGAAATTAGTTTATGACGCAAAACTGCTTAGGAAACATTCGGTCTCATTATGCTCGCTTTAGCGATAAGGAAAAGAAAATCGCGAATTATATTTTAGAACACCCAGAAGATATTATTCATAGCACCATTAATGAAGTTGCTGATAACCTAAACGTTGCGGATGCGACGGTTTTCCGCTTTTGTAAACGAATCGGCTTTAAAGGCTATCAAGCTATGAAAATTTCTTTAGCAGCTGAAATTATGACGCCTATTCAGCAAATCCATGAAGAGATTACTGAGGATGATAATGAACGCGTCATTGCTGAAAAAATTTTCCGTTCAAATATTCGAACGCTCGAAAACACGCTTCAAATTTTAGATAAAGACGCGATTGAAAAAGCAACTCGCCTCCTGCAGCAAGCAAAGAAAGTCTACTTTTACGGTACGGGTGGATCGGCTATTATCGCGATGGATGCTTACCATAAATTTGTTCGAACGGGTACAGAAGTGTTTGCGTTTATCGACTCTCACTTTCAGCTCATGTCGGCATCTCAATTAACGAAACATGATGTGGCGGTCATTATCTCTCATTCAGGTACAAATAAAGATACGTTAAACATTTTAAATACGGCTAAGCAGCACGGTGCGAAAACCATTGGCATCACGGGCTTTCCAAAGTCACCACTTAGTCAAAATGTAGACGTTTCCCTGTATACAAGCTCTGAAGAAACAGAATATCGTTCCGAAGCCCTCGCTTCTCGCATCGGCCAATTAAGCTTAATTGACGCTCTTTACGTCAACATTATGATTGCCAACAAAGAAAAAGCAAAGCACTCTTTAGAAAAAGTACGAGACGCTATCTCAGAAACGCGTATTTAAAAGCCTGTGATATAACGCAGGCTTTTTAACATAAGTAGTTCAGATAATGTGGAGAAAATTTAAATTAACAGTTCAAATGTTATATAAAATAACAACTAAATTAGCAGTAAACTTAACACCAAAAAACGCTTGGGCATCCAAGCGTTTTTCTATACTATAATTGGAATTTTTCCTTGATTATCTTTGCCACTTCATCCGCACTCAAGTTTGTATTGTTTATTTTCGTATAGTTTGAATATTTAATTTCACCCTCTAAAGAATTCAATCTGTATTTCTCCATCGAATTTTTCAAATCACCTTCAGACCATTCAATATCCCTCTTTGATGGCTTATG
>NZ_KQ758733.1:0-7292 GCF_001457055.1 Priestia veravalensis
TCACTTGTTCATCTCGATGATTTTTAAGTGCACCCATCATGTTTCATCAACTCCAGTCTTTTTTTATCAGTGTTACCACTGATAAAAAAAGACAGACATAAAAAAGCTGTTGAGAACAAAGTTTCTCAACAGCCTGAAAAGCCTTCATGTATAACATGAAGGCTTTCTTGCTCCTATATTAGGCTTATTGTGAGCGAAATTTATTAATTAATAGTCCGCTCGCTAAGACCAAGATGACAGTGATGACTGGAATTGATGTTTCAAGCGTATGATTATTGGCGAAGAAGCCGTGTAGGTTCTTTTCGTGTCGAATCATATTTCCTGCTGTGTAAGCTAGAATACCCGCTCCTGCATAAATAAGTAGAGGAAAACGTTCCATTAAGTATAGGATAAGCTTACTTCCCCATACAATAATAGGAATAGAAACGAAAAGACCAATAATCACCAGTAAGATATTCCCATGAGCTGCACCAGCTACGGCGATGACGTTGTCTAAGCCCATGACAAGGTCAGCAAATACAATGGTGCGAACCGCAGCGCCTAATGTAGCACTGGCCTTAATATTGGAGGATTCGTCTTCATTTGAAACGAGCAGCTTAAATGCAATGACTACTAATAAAATTCCACCAATTAGTTGTAAATAAGGAATAGTTAATAAATAAACAGCTAAAATAGTAAGTAAAATACGAACTACAACAGCTAGCCCTGTACCAAGAACGATTGCTTTGTTGCGCTGTTTCTCAGGGAGGTTTCGGCTAGCAAGGGCAATTACAATTGCATTGTCTCCACCTAGTACGATATCAATACCGATAATGAGTAGGATGGAGGTGAGTAGTTCCAAGTCCAATATACGTCGCCCCCCGATTTGTGTAACAGTTTGTACTATTACGCAGTATTGAGCCTTCAGTCGTATCATGTTAAGGTTGCACCGGCTCGCATGGTTAACAGAGTGTTTTATTTCCCTTCCATAGGATTTTATCATAGAATGGATATATGAGGTGTACAGAAAGATTCTATGCTTGTTTACGTGGAGTTAGAATACTTTACAAATTTGTAAAGTCCATGTAGTATTGCTTTAACATAAAGGAAAATAGTCCTTATTTCGTTAAGGTAATGAGAAAGAAAGACCGTATTGCCTTCACTGATTTTTCCGAAGGGAGAGATGATAATGGAAATCGAACGCATTAATGAAAATACGGTAAAATTTTTTGTCACATACGTTGATATTGAAGAACGAGGATTTGACCGAAATGAAATTTGGTTTAGCAGAGAACGAAGCGAGGAACTGTTTTGGGAGATGATGGATGAAATTCATCAAGAAGAAGAGTTCGTAGCAGAAGGTCCGCTTTGGATTCAGGTACATGCGCTTGAAAAAGGCTTAGAAGTTATTGTAACAAGAGCTCAAATTTCAAAAGATGGTCAAAAATTCGAAGTACCAGTTGGCGAAAATGATAAAATTGATATCCCTGTAGACGGAAAAGTTGAAGCGCTGTTAGATCAGCATCAAGCCAACCAAAAGAAAAAGGATGAGCTTGAAGAGGGTGTCATTGAAGATGAAGGCCTGCATTTTGTGGCTCATTTCCGTGACTTAGAAGATTTAATCATGTTAAGCCACCATCTAGAATTAGATGAGCTAATCAATCATATGTATGTGTTTGAAGGCAAATATTATTTATATGTAGAATTTACAGATGATGAAGACTTCGTCACTGAGATTGATAATATATTAAGCATTATTTTAGAGTATGGAAATGAGTCTCATTTAACTGTGCACCGTTTAATGGAATATGGAAAGCAGTTAATGAGCGATAATGCATTAGAACAATTAAAGGCTCATTTTCCGTTAAGATAAAAGTGGCCGATTTCATGTATGTGAAATCGGTCTTTATTATGAACGAACAGCATGTTCATTAGTAGGATAGGTGAATAAAATTGAAAAATCGTTTACAGCTACTTGTGTTTATTGCAGGTCTTGTTGTCGTTCTTGTTTTGACAAAAGAGTATTTGAGTGGTCAAATTATTGGGATTCTGAGCTTGCTGATTACCATTAGCGTGATCTTTATTGGATTAGTTATTTCACTTGAAAATCGTCACCCAACCCAAACGTTAACATGGCTTGTCGTTTTAGGAAGTTTTCCTGTTGTCGGCTTTTTCTTTTATCTACTGTTTGGGCGAAACATTCGAAAGAGACGATTGTTTGCAAAAAAAGCGAAGCTAGATGAGCAGGTTTTATTGAAGATGGAAAGAGATTCTTCAATCTTTGATGAGCAGGTTGAGCGCTTTGGTGAAAAACGTAAACAGTTATTAACATTAGCTACTCAGCTCGGGAAAGCTCCCGTTTCATTTGCGTCTGATACGCGAGCACTCACGAATGGTGACGAAACATTTGATGAAATACTTGAAGCTCTACAGCATGCGCGTCACCACATTCATATGGAATATTACATTGTCAGACATGATGACCTAGGACAAAAAATTAAAGATATTTTGATTGAAAAAGTACAAGAGGGTATTTATGTGCGCTTTTTGTACGACGCCGTTGGAAGTTTTAAGCTTTCTAAGCACTACATTCACGAAATGCGAGAAGCAGGCGTAGAAATGGTACCATTTTTACCTGTTCGCTTGCCGCTGTTAAACAATAAAATTAACTTTCGAAACCACCGTAAAATTGTAGTGATAGACGGAACGATTGGATTTGTCGGAGGGTTAAATATTGGGGATGAATATCTTGGTCAAAGTCGACACTTTGGCTTTTGGCGTGACACGCATCTTCAGGTTCGTGGCGAAGCGGTGCGCTCTTTACAACTAATTTTCTTACAGGACTGGTATTATATGACGGGTCAAACGCTGTTAACCCAAACCTATTTGTCACCAGACTTAATTGATGTTGATGAGGAGAGCTGCGGGGGAGTTCAAATGATTGCTGGAGGTCCGGACCGAGAATGGGAAGTTATTAAACACTTATTTTTCTCCATGATTACGTCAGCGCGAGAATCAATTTGGATTGCATCACCGTATTTTATTCCTGATGAAGATATCTTCACAGCGCTGAAAGTAGCAGCGCTTAGCGGAGTAGACGTTAGGTTACTTGTACCAAAAAAACCAGATAAAAAAATCGTTTTTCATGCTTCACGCTCTTACTTTCCAGAGTTACTAGCAGCAGGAGTGAAAGTGTATGAATACGAAAAAGGCTTCATGCACAGTAAAATTGTGATTGTGGATAAAGAAATTGCATCGATTGGTACTGCCAACATGGATATGAGAAGCTTTCATTTAAACTTTGAAGTGAATGCTTTTCTTTATAAAACAGCAAGTACTCAAAAGCTCGTTTATGAGTATATGCAGGACTTAGAGGTGTCTTCGTCACTTCATTTAGATCAATTTCAAAAGCGTCCCATCTTGCAGAGAGTTTTCGAGTCAACATCTCGATTATTATCACCTCTACTCTAAGAAAGATTGAGACATAAGTAATTCAGCCTCTACTATACCTGAACGATTGAGAGTTCATAACTTTTAATCGTTCAGGTTTTTTGGTTGATTGTGAAAACAATGTTGGAAACAGTGTGGAATGGAGCGTTGGACACTCGACTCCTGCGGGAAAGAGAGGAAAACTGAGATCCCGCAGCGCAGCGAGGAAGCTCAGGTTCCTCCCCGCGGAAAGCGAGTGGCCGTAGCGCAATGGAACGAACGTGTTGAGACAAACTAAAGAGATGGGAACAGCTAGTGTTCGTCTTTTAGAAGCAATCATTTTGTTATGTCCCAAACTCTTTTTACAAAAAGAAGGGATTTGCTAACCTTTAACGAATATACAGTAAGAATTCAATAAGGAAGGAGTGTTAGCCATTGCTCGTTGCAAAAACAGTCCATAATCGCTTGGTTTCATTAGCCAGTGGCTTTACAGAGGCAGAGCTTCGGCGTTTGCAAAAAACGGGGTCTTTTTATTGTCCAGCTTGTAATGAATCTGTTGTGCTTCGCGTAGGAGTAAAGCGCTGTTCCCATTTTGCGCATCGAAAAAAAGAGTGTACAGTTGACCAGGAAGGAGAGAGCGATTATCACGTAACAGGAAAGCTCCAGCTGTTTCGTTGGTTACAAACTCATACCTCAGCTCAGTTAGAGCACTACTTGCCTCAAATCCAACAACGTCCAGATTTGTTTGTTGAAGTAGGAAAAGCAGCTTATGCATTTGAATTTCAGTGTGCTTCATTGTCTACTGAAGCGTTCGTTCAGCGAACAAGCGGCTATAGAACGCAAGGGTATCACCCTTTTTGGATAATGGGCGCAAATCGATTAAAACGCTTAGGTACCTCACTTTTTCGCCTATCTCCTCAAGAATGGCAGTACCTCACTCTCACCGACCAATCGCCAACTCTTTATTATTTTTCACCCTTCACAAATGAGTTAATCAAACTTGAGCATATCATTCCGTTTTCCTCCCAAATTGCTTTTGCTGAATTGAAAATTCTCACACCTAGTTCTCATACATTTTCAGAATGGCTTACTTTGCATACGTCTCCTTCTTATCATGAAGGGTGGATTCAAAAAAAGAGGAACTTCCGTACAACATACATGCTATATCCGGGCTTACAATATAAACATTTTTTAGAAAAGCTCTATACCCTTCAAATTCCACCCACTCATTTTCCTTCTGAAGCTGGTTTTCCAATTCCTTCTGCTTTTATGATTGAAACACCGGCTGTCATATGGCAAACTTGGCTATTGCTTGATATCATGCAAGTGAAAAAGGTAGGGGAAGTAGTGAATCTTAAGCAGCTATATATGCAGTTTAGCGCTCGGGTTCGCAAAAAGTTAATTAAATTACGATATGTTCCGTTCATGCAGTCTACAATTGAAAAGCCGCTGTTAGAGTACGTAGAAGTACTATGCAAGCTAAAATTCTTTTCTCCTGTTACGTATGACTCTTATCGAATCGAGAGAGGGTATACAGTTCCTATGCTCAGCTCAGATGCATTCTTAGAAGATGGGTTATTAATGAAAAAATGGTTAGACCAAGCAAAAGAAGTGACACGTTAGCAGAAAATAAGTACGCTTAAATAGAAGCACTGTTTGGGCGTACTTACAGGCTGACTAATTTTTGAAAAGTCACATACAATAAAAAAGGATTCGTCTTCTATATAGCGAAATTAGTAACAGAGACGGAGTAAAAGATGAAAGGGTGTTAATATGAGTGAACAATCCACGGTGAAAAAGCTGCCAAATCGCAGTGAAATTAAAGTAGAAGATACATGGAGATTAGAAGATATTTTTGAAACGGATGAAGCGTGGGAGCAAGAATTTCAAGCTGTTAAAGCCTTAGTTCCGGAAATGGAACAATATCGCGGCAAGCTTGGAGAATCAGCAGACATGCTTTTTAAAGCACTTCAGCAGCAAGATGAACTAACAATGCGGGTCAGCAAGCTTTATACATATGCACATATGAGGTATGACCAAGATACAACGAACTCATTCTATCAAGGATTAAATGATCGAATTAAAATGTTGTATACAGAAATTGCGAGTGCGTTATCTTACGTCACGCCTGAACTATTAGCAGTAGATGAGGAAACGCTAAAACAATATTTAAAAGATAGCAAGGATTTACAGCTATATGCACATGCGCTGGATGAAATGAATCGTGAGCGTCCTCATATCCTTTCTGAGAGTGAAGAAGCTATTCTAGCACAGGCATCTGAAGCGCTAGGAGCATCAAGTAATACGTTCGGTATGCTGAATAATGCTGATTTAGAGTTTCCATCCATTAAAGATGAAAACGGGGAAGAAGTGGAGATTACCCACGGTCGTTATATTCGGTTTTTAGAAAGCAGTGATCGACGCGTTAGAGAAGAAGCGTTTAAAGCCGTCTATGATACGTATGGAAAGTTTAAAAATACATTTGCGAGTACTCTTAGCGGAACGGTTAAAAAAGATAACTTTAGCGCTAAGGTCCGTAACTACGAATCAGCTCGCCATGCAGCTCTAAGCGCAAACAATATTCCAGAAGAGGTATATGATAATTTAGTTGCAACGGTAAACGAATATCTGCCTCTATTACAGCGCTATATTGACCTACGAAAGAAAGTGTTAGGTGTTGATGAGCTTCACATGTATGATCTGTATACACCGCTTGTGCAAGACGTCAAAATGGAAATACCATATAGCGAAGCAAAAGATTATTTATTAAAAGGTTTGGCGCCGCTTGGAGAAGAGTACATTTCCATTTTAAAAGAAGGATTTGAAAATCGCTGGGTTGATGTGCACGAAAACAAAGGAAAGCGAAGCGGTGCTTATTCTTCTGGAACATATGGAACAAATCCATATATCTTAATGAACTGGCAGGACAATGTGAACAATCTTTTCACATTAGCTCATGAGTTTGGTCACTCAGTGCACAGTTACTATACGCGTAAAGAACAGCCTTACCCATACGGTGATTATTCAATCTTTGTCGCTGAAGTCGCATCTACGTGTAACGAAGCTCTATTAAATGATTATTTATTGAAAACAATCGATGATGAAAAGAAACGATTATACTTATTAAATCATTATTTAGAAGGCTTCCGCGGTACCGTGTTCCGTCAAACGATGTTTGCTGAATTTGAGCATGAAATTCACGTTCGGGCTCAAAATGGTGAACCGCTAACACCAGAGCTGCTAACAAAGTTATACTATGATTTAAATAAAAAGTACTTTGGTGATAATTTAGTCATTGATGAAGAGATTGGCTTAGAGTGGGCAAGAATTCCACATTTCTACTATAATTATTATGTGTATCAATACGCAACAGGCTTCAGCGCAGCTGCAGCGCTAAGTAAGCAAATTCTTGAAGAAGGAGACGCGGCTGTTGAGCGTTACCTTGGCTTCTTAAAAGCTGGAAGCTCTGATTATCCAATCGAAGTGCTAAAACGCGCAGGAGTGGATATGACAACTGCTGAACCAATCAAAGAAGCATTAGAAGTGTTTAAAGAAAAGCTTGAAGAGATGGAACGTTTGTTAGAGAAAAACTAAGTTTCACTAGTGTTGCATAAATGTTGACGCAATTTTCAGTTTAATGTTTTTTCCTGTTTAGAGCCAAAAAAGTAAATACCTTATTAAAGGTGGCTCCATCCATTTGGAAATTATGTACAATTAGACTTGTGCGACGACGACAATTTATTTTTAAGGAACGGTTTTTCCTTTAATCTTTCGTATCCAGATATGTGCCGGTTTCCATAACGAAGCCCTTAAAAAACGGCTAATCTGTAGCGTTTTTCGCTTACTTTTTGTTTCGATTTGCGCAATTACATTTAGGCAAAAAA
>NZ_KQ758734.1:0-7038 GCF_001457055.1 Priestia veravalensis
AGTTCCTGCAGCTCTTTCTGTTCGGGGCTGAGGTTATCCTTTTCTTTGAAGGAACCAGAGGACTTACTTTGATTAATCCACTTATCAAGCGAAGATGGTGTTAACTCATATTCTCGAATGATGTCTTTACGAGGCTTTCCATTCTGATATAGCTGCACGATCTGTTGCTTAAATTCTTCGGTAAACGTTCGACGTACTTTTTTTGTCATGTAGATTCTCCTCATAACTGATTAGTATAGTTAATTCTACTTGACCTTAAAATTTCTGTCTAACTAAGTGTAGCCGATCCATACACTTTGATTATAACATTCAAACATACTAGAAATATTAAGCAAATATGGAGTATTTTCAAACTTATCTAACCGTTATTTTTCAATTTCGAGGAAAGTCGAGAGTATAAAATATTATGTGTAAATGAAAAATTCCATGTAAAAAGGAAGACCCTTTTTTGGTAGAATTAAGTCACCACAACCAATCCCAGAAAAGAGGTCTTCCCTATGTATCAGTTTACAACAGAAATTGTCGATGAACTAATAAAAAAAAAGATATTACCGAGGTTTTCCGTTCCCATTTGGAAATGGCGATAATTGTGTGTGCACCCGGTGCAGAATATCCGTTATAATCAAACAAAACATACATGAAAGAGGCAATGCTTATGGTTTCATCAAAGGATGTCGCAAAATACGCAGGTGTTTCACAAACAACTGTTTCTCGCGTATTAAATACACCCGAATTAGTAAAAGCAGCAACAGTAGAGAAGGTTACAAAAGCAATTGAAGCACTCAATTATATCCCTAACGAAAATGCTCGGTTACTTGTGCAAAATCGAACGAATACAATTGCACTCTTATCCGGCCCCTTACATAACCCTTTTTTTGTCGATACTACAATGGCAATCGTTAACTATGCCAATAGCCAGGGCTATAAAGTAGATGTGCAATTTGTCAATGATGAAAAAATTACACAAGCTTATGCTCGTTTTTTAGAACGTAAAGTAGATGGATTAATTTTGTCCTGCATTTTCATGGACGACCCCTTTTTCCATCAGCTCGAAAATTTAAATATACCGTTTACTACGTATAACCGTAAACATAATCAACAACGTTTTTTTGTTGAAATTGATAATGAACAAGCTGGCTATTTAGCAGCGAAACATTTGTTGGAATTGGGTCATAAAAAAATTGCCTGGATTGGTGGATCACAAGAAGTAAGCACCTACGCGAATCGCTTTTTAGGGGTTCAACGCGCATTCAAAGAAGCAAATATTCCATTGAAATCAGCATATGTTTATCATACAGATACGCTAAAACAAACAATTGAACAGACTGTAATGACAATTTTAGCATTGCCTGACCCGCCAACTGCATTAATTGGTGGGGCGGACTCCATCGCGCTTATGCTTATGGATATTTGCTTAGAAAAAAAAATCGCAATCCCTGAAGATATCAGTATTATTGGTATTGATAATGTAGAATTAGCAAAGCATCATAGTATTCAATTAACAACTGTTGGCGACTGCGATGAAAGTAATTTAGGACTTATCGCCATTCAGAAATTGATAGAAAATATCGAAAATAAAAAAAAATCTTGCATTGAGATCACAAAATCTGTTAGTCTTTTTTTAAGAGATACAACAGCCGCTTTTAGTTAGTGGCTGTCTTGTTCAAATTTTTTTATATCAAAATGGTTACGTATTCATGTTTGAATTTTCAGTTTTCAGGAGGGTTAATACTATGAAAAAATCGCTTTATATTAACGGGGAATGGATTGAAACAGCTACCTACAGTCCACTTTATGCACCTTATTCTAAAGAACAAATTGCCGAAATCCCTATAGCTTCTGATGAGATTATCCATGAAGCAATTGCACATGTCCAGCAAGCTAACGTAAAAATGGAAGCGTTAACTTCTTTAGAACGTGCTGAAATTTTGTTTCAAATTGCACAATTATTTAAAGAGCACCGTGAGCAAGCCGCAGAAATTATATCTTTAGAAAGCGCGAAGCCTTTAAAATTTGCCCTAGCTGAAATTGACCGAACAATCGAAACATATCAATTTGCAGGTGAAGAAGCTAAACGATTAGTAGGCGAAATTATTCCAATGGATGCGGCAAAAACAGGGAAAAACCGCTTTGGTTATACGATTGAACAACCGTTAGGCACCATTGCGGCTATTACACCGTTTAATTTCCCGCAAAATTTAGTCGCACATAAAATAGGCCCGGCTATCGCCACAGGGAATACCGTTATTTTGAAGCCAGCTTCACAAACCCCGTTATCTGCGTTCTTTTTAGCACAGTTAATTGACCAAACTGCCTTACCAAAAGGCGCGTTCCAAGTCATTACAGGGGGCGGAAAACAAATCGGAGACCTATTAGTCAAACATGAAAAAATCAAAATGATTACTTTCACAGGAAGCCCTGCTGTTGGTATAGGTATACGAGACAAAGCAGGTATGAAACATGTAGCTCTGGAATTAGGTTCGAATGCTGGACTCATAATTGATGAACAAGTGGATTTAGATTATGTCGCAACAAAATGTGTCACAGGTGCTTTTTCAAACCAAGGACAGGTTTGTATTTCACTTCAACGCATTTATGTGAAAGATACGATATACGAACAATTTACGGAGCTGTTTATCGAAAAAACAAAAGCGCTTGTATTAGGTGACCCACTTTCTGCTCAAACCGATGTTTCGGCCATGATTCACGCCAATGAACAACAACGAGCGAGCGCTTGGGTTGCCGAAGCAGTTGATCACGGTGCGCAGTTATTATTAGGTGGCAAGGAAATAGATGGCGTATTCCCTCCGACGATATTAGCAAATGTCGATCGTCATTCTAAAATTAGCTGCGAGGAAGTATTCGCACCAATTGTAATCATTAATAAAATCACTTCTATTGCAGATGGCATCGAATCCATCAACGATTCAAAATTTGGGTTACAAGCAGGAATTTTCACCAAGGATATCCAAACGGCATTTACAGCTGCGAAAAAGTTAGATGTCGGGGGCGTCATGATTAACGATATTCCAACCTACCGTGTCGATCAAATGCCTTACGGTGGCGTTAAACTGAGTGGTACAGGAAAAGAAGGTTTAAAGTATGCAATCAAAGAAATGACAGAAACAAAATTAATCGTTTGGAATAATGAAGGAGGCATTTAGGATGGCAGAAAAAATTACATTCACGCCTTTTAGTTATACAGGCTGGGGAGCTTTAAAACATCTCGTTGAAGAAGTAAGGAAATTTAATGTACAACGTATTTTGTTAGTAACTGATCCATTTTTAGAAGGGATCGGCATCGTGAAGCGTGTTACAGAACCACTTGAACAAGCTGGGTTTACAGTAGATATCTACAAAGATGTAGTGCCAGAGCCACCGCTTTCCGTTGGTGAAAAATTAGTTGCCTACGCAAGACAATCACAATCTGAACTAGTTATCGGCCTAGGTGGCGGAAGTGCGCTAGATTTAGCCAAATTAGCGGGCATCATTACTGTTCATGAAGGAAATGTAGAAGATTATTTAAATTTAACCGGCTCGAAAAAAATTACAAAAAAAGGGTTACCGACCATTTTAATTCCGACGACTTCTGGAACAGGCTCAGAAGTAACGAACATCTCTGTTCTTTCTTTAGAAACAACTAAAGATGTCGTCACACATGATTATTTAGTTGCTGATGTAGCGATTGTTGATCCGGAGCTTACGATTTCCGTACCAGCAAAAGTAACTGCAGCAACAGGCGTAGATGCCTTAACACATGCCGTGGAAGCATATGTTTCTAAAAATGCCAGTGTTGTTTCCGATGCACTTGCTCTACAAGCTATTCGTCTAATTAGCCAGTCTATACGTACAGCTGTACAAGACGGCACGAATGTTCAAGCACGTACAGACATGAGCTATGGAAGTTACTTAGCCGGCATAGCTTTCTTCAATGCCGGAGTAGCTGGTGTACATGCACTTGCATACCCGTTAGGCGGACAATTCCATATTGCACATGGCGATTCAAATGCCGTTTTACTCCCCTATGTAATGGGTTATATTCGCTCCAGCTGTGAAAAGCGCATGAAAGATATCTACAATGCGATGGGCTTTAGTAGCAATCAGCTTTCTCAGCAACAAGCTTCTTATAAATGTGTCGATGAATTAAAAAGATTAGTAGAAGATGTTGGCATTCCTTCAACATTACAAGGCTTTAATATTACAGCAGATGCCTTAGAAAGTTTAACAACAGATGCAGTTAAACAAACTCGAATTTTAGCCAGAAGCCCAATGCCATTATTGCAGCAAGATATTTTCACAATTTACGAAGCGGCATTGAATGGGGTTGTTGTCGAAAAGTCTTAATGTTTGTATAGTTCATTAATAAAACCAAAAATTAGGGGGCCATACTATGTGTAAAAATAAAAAAGTTTACGTTTTAGACACAGGCACGATGAAAATGGATAAAAACTATATGATCGCTATGCATAATCCAGCAAGCATCGATGCGCCAAATCAACCAAATGAATTTGTTGAATTCCCAGTATATGCGGTATTAATCGATCATCCAGAAGGAAAAATCTTATTCGATACTGGTTGTAACCCTGACGCTATGGGGGAAGAAGGTCGCTGGCCACAAGGTGTTCAGCAATTATTCCCAGCCTTCCAAAGTGAAGAATGCTATTTAATTAATCGTTTAGAGCAACTAAAAGTACGTCCTGAGGATATTAAATACGTTGTGGCTTCTCATTTACACTTAGACCACGCAGGCTGCTTAGAATTATTCACAAATGCTGAAATTATCGTACATGATTCAGAACTAGCAAATGTAATGAAAACTTTCGCAATGACTCGCAATATGGGCGCATATATTTGGGGCGATGTGATGGCATGGATTAAAAAAGAGCTAAAATGGCGTACGATTAAGCCGTTTGAAAAAGAAGTGAAGCTAGCAGAAGGTGTGAAAATTATTAATTTTGGCCCTGGTCATGCCTATGGGATGCTCGGCCTTCACATCGAACTGCCAGGGACAGGCAATATTTTATTAGCATCTGATGCCCTTTATACGAAGGAAAGCTACGGGCCACCTGTGAAGCCACCTGGAATTTTATATGATTCTGTTGGCTATAACCATACAGTTGAACGTATTCGCTCATTCGTAAATGAAAATAACTCTGAAATCTGGTTTGGACATGACTCCGATCAATTTAAAAGACTTATTAAATCAACTGAAGGTTATTACGAATAAATAACGTAAGCCTAAAATATAAAAAGAGTGCCCCTTTACGGTACCCTTGACGAATAGCCAGTTAGCTGAAATTTTTTCGGTTAACTGGCTATTTTGCACATGTTCAAAATGTTGTATATGTTTCAACGTCGCTGGAATAAATTTCGCTTCTTCACGTACCATCGTCGAACTGAATTCTACCATTTCACCGAGACAACAGTCACAAGCTAAATTAGCTGGATGATTAGAGCCGTATATATGGCTTTCGTTAATTGACGACCTTATTCCGTCAACGCTTCAATTCGTAAAATCCTGTTTCATAATTCCTTCAGCTCCTTCATAATCTTTTGGATAATGCGCTCATCTACCCCATTGAAGAAGGAAATTTCAGCCACAGCGGTTTTAATTACACAACTTGGCTCTGTAGTATATTGGAAAGCGTGATTCGAAGTGGTTAAAGCTGGAAGAGGGTCGATTTTGACGGGAACAATGGTTAATTTGTTTGTTGCCATAAGAATGGCACCTCCTTTGAATGATACGTTGATCGTACCGGAGGAGCCAGGTCATTTATATGCGTTATTTGATTACGGGCTTACAAACCATTTTTTGTGTATATTTATAAATTGTAGTGAATTGTGTGTGCACCCGGTGCAGGAAATCTTGAGTTTTCTGATTTGAGTAATCAGGGAGGAAGTCCATTTCCAGAGCAATTCGATTTAACGTTACTAACTACAGTAAAAGGCATACAGGAACCTTTCAAAATTGATATTCCTGTGAAAAAAATCGAAGACTATATGACTTTACAACCTAATGTCAGTCGAGAATACGAGAATATTCGCTTTACTGTGGAAAAAATCAAACTCACACCAATCACGACAAATATAACTACACAAATGGTTTTGACTGACAACTCGAAATTCACGTTATCACCATTAGCAATGAGTGTAGGCGTAGATATGTTTGATGATCAAGGCAATAAACTTAATTTAATTAATGGGAATGGTTGGAATGCTACAGATGGAAGCGTTCAGACTATGGATTTACGGTACCACCCGTTTGAAGCCGTTCCAAAAACGATAACTCTCAAGCCATATGTACGACTTTATGAGGAAAATCAAATGGGGGTATATCAATTGGATGAAAATAATGAACCAAAGATTCAATATATTCCTGAGTTAGAGGTTACATTACCTATTAATTAATAAAAGTAAAATAGTAGATGAGTTGAAGAAATCCTTATCTCATCTACTATTTTAAATTATCTATTTACTACAAAAGTATAAACTCCAAGGACAGATCCATTAGATTTAAATGCTTGAACTTGAGCTGTTCCGTACCCTATCATAACAGCTTTATTACCAGAAAGTTTAACAACATTACTCCCATATAAAATCATCCAATTAGCACTATCCATAAGATATGAACTACCAATTCCTAATGGAAGTGTCACATCCATTGGTCTTATTGCACCAAGGAGCCAAAAATATATGAGAGCGAATAAAAACAATAAGCCCAGTAAATCAGAAGACAATGAATGGGTATTAGCTGCACTAGTTGTAATGGTTATTGCCAGTATATTGTTTAATATCTAAGGAGGATTCAATGTATAGACCTACTGTGAGGTATAGTGATATCTATAAAACATATGTTGATGAAATTTTCCATGCTACAAGGATGTATGATAGTAAAGAATATTCTATCAAGGAGATCGTCTCGGCAACAGGAATATCTCAAGGTTCCTTATATAGGGAAGTTAACAGAAGAAAACTTGAAGAAATAAAAAAATAGGGGTGCGTTTTATTATTTCTTCAAACTTACTTTGCGGTCTACAG
>NZ_KQ758735.1:0-6969 GCF_001457055.1 Priestia veravalensis
TTATCCGGTATTAGCTCCGGTTTCCCGGAGTTATCCCAGTCTTACAGGCAGGTTGCCCACGTGTTACTCACCCGTCCGCCGCTAACGTCATAGAAGCAAGCTTCTAATCAGTTCGCTCGACTTGCATGTATTAGGCACGCCGCCAGCGTTCATCCTGAGCCAGGATCAAACTCTCCGAAGAAATGTTTGACTTGCTCATAAAAGTTTAAAAAATTAACGTTGACGTTTGTCGCTTTGTTCAGTTTTCAAAGAACTCTTTTTTCATGTCGCTCAAAAGCGACCTCTATAATATAACAAGTTTTGAGCTTGTTGTCAACAACTTTTTAACACTTTAATTTAAGAGCTCGTTGCTGACTTTTTATATACTACCAGATTCTTTTTGATAATACAAGCTTTTCTATAAAAAAAAGGTTTTGACATTCCTGTCAAAACCTTTTGCCTATTTACTCATTTTCAGGTGATTCTTCACTGGTAACGTCTAGTTCTGAGTCGACTTCTTCGTCAAGCTCCTCATCTTCTTCAGATGTTTGAACTTTTGCTACAGTAGAAACAAACTCACTATCTCCTAAACGAATCACTTTAACGCCTTGAGTGTTCCTTCCCATTTGAGAAATTCCAGAGACAGACAGACGAATTAATACACCGCTGACTGTAATTACCATAATCTCCTCTCCAGATGTTACACACTTCAATGCGACTACATCACCATTTTTATCTGTAATATTACATGTCCTTAGACCTTTACCGCCTCGAGTCTGTATGCGGTATTCATTAGCTGGTGTTCTCTTACCATATCCATTCTTTGTAATAATTAAGATATCTGATTCTTCTTCAAGAATCTCCATCCCAATTACTTCATCTTCTGAATCAAGAGTAATTCCTTTTACACCAGTTGCTGTTCTCCCCATTGAACGGACATCATTCTCATTAAAGCGAATCAACATACCATTTTTAGTACCAATAACCATATCACGTTTACCATCTGTTAGTTTTACAGAGATTAACTCATCCTCTTCTCGTAAACTTAATGCAATTAAGCCACTATTACGGATGTTTTCAAAAGAAGATAATGGGGTACGTTTTGAAATACCTTGTTTTGTTGTAAAGAATAAATACCAGTCATCAACGAACTCATCAACTCGAATAATAGCATTGACCCATTCACCTTTATCTACTTCTAATAAGTTAATAATAGGGATCCCTTTAGCAGTTCTTCCGTACTCAGGAATTTCATATCCTTTTGTTTTGTATACTTTCCCTTTATTCGTAAAGAATAAAATTGTATCGTGTGTAGAAGTTGTTAAAAGATGTTCAACAAAATCATCTTCATTGGTATTCATTCCTTGAATACCACGCCCCCCACGCTTCTGACTCTTATAAGTAGATACAGGTAATCGTTTAATATATCCGTTATGTGTTAAGCTAATAACAATATCTTGTCGCGGAATAAGATCTTCATCTTCAATAACTTCAGAACCACCCGCTATAATTTCTGTACGACGCCCATCATTAAAGCGATCTTTAACTTCTATTAATTCCTCACGAATAATTTCCAAAACTTTTTCATTATCTGCTAGAATCGCTTTTAATTCAGCAATTAAAGCTAGTAAAGATTGATACTCAGCTTCAATTTTCTCACGCTCTAACCCAGTAAGCTTTTGCAAACGCATATCTAAAATAGCCTGTGCCTGCTTTTCACTTAGTGAGAATTGTGTCATTAATCCTTCTCTAGCGATATCGGTTGTCTGAGAAGCTCTAATTAATGCAATAACCGCATCGAGATTATCTAAAGCAATCTTTAAGCCTTCTAAAATATGAGCACGTGCTTCTGCTTTTCTTAACTCAAATTCAGTACGTCTGCGAATAACAACAACTTGATGGTCTAAGTAATACTGTAGACACTGTTTTAAGTTTAAAACCTTCGGCTGCCCTTCCACTAAAGCAAGCATATTAATACCAAAGCTTGTTTGTAAAGATGTTTGTTTATATAAGTTATTTAGTAAGACATTGGCATTTGCATCTCTTCGAACTTCGATTACAATACGCATACCAGAGCGATCTGATTCATCGCGTAAATCTGTAATACCTTCAATCTTTTTATCTCTAGCAAGTTCTGCAATCTTTTCAATCAACTTCGCTTTATTTACTTGATATGGAAGCTCATTAACGATAATCGTTTGTTTTCCATTTGATTGTTCTTCAATTTCTACTTTTGCACGAATAATAATAGAGCCTTTTCCTGTTTCATACGCTCTACGAATTCCACTAATACCTAAGATTTGACCTGCGGTTGGAAAGTCTGGGCCCGGTATGATTTCCATTAATTCTGGAATTGTAATATCTTGATTTTTACTAACAGCTAGTACACCATCAATAACTTCTCCGAGTTGATGGGGTGGAATATTTGTTGCCATACCTACCGCAATACCCGCTGAGCCGTTTACAAGTAAGTTAGGAAACCTAGCTGGTAGTACAACCGGCTCTCGCTCAGATCCATCATAGTTATCTTGATAATCAATCGTATCTTTGTTGATATCTCTTAATAACTCCATAGAGATTTTGGACATTCTTGCTTCTGTATAACGCATCGCTGCTGCTGAATCACCATCGATAGAACCAAAGTTACCATGACCATCTACAAGCATATTGCGATAGCTGAAGTCTTGAGCCATACGCACCATTGTTTCATAGACAGCTGAGTCACCATGAGGATGGTACTTACCTATAACTTCCCCTACGATACGAGCTGATTTTTTAAATGGTTTATCCGAAGTCATACCTAAGTCATTCATCGCATATAGAATACGACGATGAACAGGTTTTAAGCCGTCACGTACATCTGGAAGCGCACGTGAAACAATAACGCTCATTGCATAATCTAAAAACGAAGAACGCATTTCTTGGCTAATGTTTACTTCTTTAATTTGAGAGTTTGGTTTATCTGACATCGATAAGAACCTCCTTCACGAAGTTCAGTATAGTAGTTCACATATGTAAACGCAGGATAGAAATCCCTCTACCCTGCCATTTAACATTCTTTTTAATTCTAAAAAATATCTTGTTTAGATATCTAAATTCTTAACGTATTTTGCATTTTCTTCAATGAAGTTACGGCGTGGTTCAACCTTGTCCCCCATTAAAATTTCAAATGTTTCATCTGCTTCAATCGCATCCTGTAAGTTAACTTGTAGAAGCGTACGCGTATCTGGATCCATTGTTGTTTCCCACAGCTGCTCTGGATTCATCTCCCCTAGACCTTTATAACGCTGTAGGTTAGGTTTAGATCCTTCTGAGAACGTTGGCAGGAGCTCTTCTAGCTGTTTATCGTTATACGCATATTCTACGCGTTTCCCTTGTGAGATCTTATATAATGGCGGCTGTGCAATGTAAACATAACCGGACTCAATAATTTGTCTCATGTAGCGATAGAAGAATGTTAATAACAGCGTACGAATATGAGCTCCATCGACATCGGCATCTGTCATAATTACAAGTTTGTGATAACGTGCCTTAGAAATATCAAAATCTTCTCCAATACCTGTACCTAATGCCGTGATAATTGTACGAATCTCGTTATTAGATAAAATTTTATCTAGTCTTGCCTTTTCAACGTTAATAATTTTACCACGCAAAGGTAGGATAGCTTGGAAATGACGACTACGCCCTTGTTTAGCAGAACCACCTGCAGAATCACCCTCTACAATGTACAATTCACTGATGGAAGGATCCTTTGAAGAGCAATCTGCTAATTTACCAGGTAGATTTGAGATCTCCAATGCGCTTTTTCTTCTTGTTAATTCTCTTGCTTTTTTAGCTGCCATTCGAGCACGTGCTGCCATAACACCTTTTTCAACAATTTTCTTAGCTACCACTGGATTTTCTAGTAGGTAAGTTTCAAAGTGCTCTGCAAATACAGAATCAGTAATAGTTCTTGCTTCACTATTCCCTAATTTTGTTTTTGTTTGACCTTCAAATTGAGGGTCTGGATGTTTAATTGAAATGATTGCAGTAATTCCCTCACGTACATCTTCACCTGTAAGGTTTGTATCGCTATCTTTAAACACATTGTTCTTACGTGCATAATCATTAATAGCACGTGTTAAAGCTGTTTTAAAGCCGGCTTCATGTGTACCACCTTCATAGGTATGAATGTTATTTGCAAAAGAATACAGATTGCTTGTATAGCTATCATTGTATTGAATAGCAATCTCAACTGAAATACTGTCGCGATTTCCCTCAATATAGATTGGCTCTTCATGTACAACTTCTTTTGAACGATTTAAATGTTCAACATATGATTTAATACCACCTTCATAATGGTATTCACGCACTTTGTTTTCTTCACGTTTATCTTCAATCGTAATTTTAATTCCACGATTTAAGAAAGCCAATTCACGTAATCGGTTTGCCAATGTATCAAAATCATACTCTAACGTTTCGTTAAAAATTTCACCGTCTGGCTGAAAGTGGATAACTGTACCAGTTTTATCAGTTTCACCAGTTACTTCTAAATCTGCTACGGGAACACCTCGTTCAAATTTTTGATAATGTACTTTCCCGTCTCGGTGTACATTTACTTCTAGGTAAGTGGAAAGCGCATTTACAACAGATGCTCCTACACCGTGTAGACCACCTGAAACTTTATATCCGCCACCGCCAAATTTACCGCCAGCGTGAAGAACGGTTAAGATAACTTCAACAGCAGGTCGTCCCATTTTTTCATGCATACCAACAGGAATTCCACGCCCATTATCTTTAACTGTGATGCTATTATCTTTCTCAATTATGACATTGATTTCATCACAATAACCAGCTAACGCTTCATCGATACTATTATCAACAATTTCCCATACGAGGTGGTGTAAACCCTTAGCACTCGTAGAGCCGATATACATTCCCGGACGTTTTCGTACTGCTTCTAATCCTTCTAACACTTGTATTTGGTCAGCATCATATGATTGCTTTTCTTTTTGTTCCATTGCCAAATGTATCACCTACACTTTTCATTAACAGCGAACTGTTTATAATTGTATTCTTTTTAACGTATCTTAAATAATTGAATGGAAACCACTTAGGAGCTTCAGACAAGCAAAACTCATCTTTCGTATTTTTGAGGGTAAGCTTTAAAACATTAGACTTAAAACTATAATGATATCATACTTTGTTAAAATTAACGTTGAAAAGCTATCAGTATGAAAAAACTATTTAATTTTTTGTATGACCCCAGCCTCTACCTCAAACGTAGCGGCTTTGTCTAAAGTTTCATGATGAATTCCTTCAATACTGGTGGTTGTCACAAATGTTTGAACCTTTCCCTGTATCGTGTTTAACAAGTGAGACTGACGGAAATCATCAAGCTCAGATAAAACATCGTCTAGTAATAAAATGGGATACTCGCCAATCTCTTGATTAATTAGCTCAATCTCCGCCAATTTTAAAGACAAAGCCGTTGTACGCTGTTGCCCTTGGGACCCAAAGGTTTGAACATCTTTTTCATTGACGTAAAATAGCAGGTCATCTCGGTGAGGACCAATTAAGGTAACGCCTCTATCAATTTCTCTACTCTTTATTTTATCAAATTTTTCATGATATGCTTCTATCATTTTCGACAAATCTGCATCTTCTGATACATCAATCGAATTTTTATACTCGATACGCAGATTTTCAAGCCCTCTGCTAATGCCAAAATGAATGGGTTCTGCCCATTTTTGCAAAAGCTGCAAAAATTCAAATCGCTTTTTTAAAATACAAGCTGCTACTTCTGTAAGCTGAGCAGTTAAGATATCAAGCAAAGATAGGTCAGATTGCTTTCGTGTTTGAAGTTGTTTTAAATATTGATTCCTGTGCTGTAAAACTTTTTGATATTTGCTTAAGTCATGCATGTATACAGGGGAAACTTGTCCAATCTCCATATCAATAAACCTTCTCCGCACTTGGGGACTACCCTTCACCAGGTTCAAATCCTCAGGAGCAAACATAACCGTATTCATAGCACCAATGTATTGACTTAACTTTTGTTGCTCAATGTAATTATATTTTGCTTTTTTACCTTTTGTTGAAATGATTAAATCCAACGTCACAGGACCGCGCTCTTTTTCTACAACACCAGAAATCTTTGCAAATTCACTTTCCCATTTGATCAATTCTTTATCGTTGGAGGTACGATGTGACTTTGCCATTGATAAAACAAAGATTGATTCCATAATGTTTGTTTTCCCTTGCGCATTTTCTCCTAGAATGACATTTACTTTGTTTTCAAAAGCAACCGTTGTTTTTTCATAATTACGATAGTTTGTTAACGCAAGTTCTTTAATGTACAAACCATTCACCAACTCTTAAGATATAATGATAAACTCACCCATATCTGGGATTATTACTTCATCGCCTGGATATAGCTTTCGACCACGGCGTTCCTCTAACTCACCGTTCACATAAACTTCATGCTCACTTAAAAACCATTTCACCATTCCACCAGTCTGAATAACATCAGCTAGTTTTAAAAACTGACCTAATGTAATATGTTCCGTTGAAATCTGAATTTCTGTTGTCATCATATTCCGCTCACTTCCCTAATTATTTTATCTATTATTATTCTACTAAATAATTGTCCTTGAGAAAAGAAAGAGGCTGGGACAAAACCCTCCTCTGAGATGAAAAAAGCCGTGAAATTTTACGATGAGTAAAATTTCACGGCTTTGTTTTATTTTTTCCATAAAAATAAGGACCACTTCTGATAAAATATAGTCACCACAACAAATTCAACCAGAAAGAAGGGTCCTTATGTTTAAAGATTATAACATGAATCAATTAATTTTACCTTTAGAATTAGAAATGAAATTACAAGAAAACGATATCGCCTTTTCTATCCATCATTTAGTAGAAAGTATTCCGAGTGAAGCCTTTGATTCATTCGTCCAGCATACTGGATGCCCAGCTTATCATCCACGCATGATGCTAAAAATTATTTTA
>NZ_KQ758736.1:0-6538 GCF_001457055.1 Priestia veravalensis
CATCATGCGTGGATGGTAAGCAGGACACCCCGTTTTCTGTAAGAAGCCGGCAAAGGCTTCATCTGGAATATGTTCAACGAGATGGTGAACGGCGAAGGCAATATCATTTTCTTGCAATTTTATTTCTAAATCTAAAGGCAAAACCACTTGATTCATGTTATAATCTTTAAACATAAGGACCCTTCTTTCCGATAAGATTTTGTATGGTAACTTTATTTTATCAGAAGTGGTCCTTATTTTAATGTAAAAATAAACAAAGCCGGTGAAATTTTACTCGTCGTAAAATTTCACCGGCTTTTTCGGTTCAGAGGAGGGTTTTGTCCCAGCCTCTTTTCTTATCATTTTTTTCTTAGTTGAAATAGATTAGATTGATGAATTGAAAGCAAAATAAGCACTCAGACTAGGGTTTAGTCTAACTCTCTCACTTCAAAAGGAAGCAATTCTCTTTCAAGCTGAGCTCGATGAGTTTCATACTGCTCAGGCAGCATTAACTTTTCTCCCATTGTTTCTTGTGACTCATCATGTGCAAAACCTGGTGGATCTGTGGCAATTTCAAATAGAATTTCTCCATGTTCTGTAAAGTAAATAGCATTAAAATAGTTTCGATCTCGTACAGCTGTGACTCCATATCCATTACTAGCTACGTGTTTTTGCCATTCTAACTGGTCCTCATCGTTTTCAACACGCCATGCAATATGGTGAACGGTTCCAACACCCATTTGTCCACGACCGATTGGCGTTAGCTTTAAATCAATGATATTTCCGATATCAGCAGATGATTGAAAACGAATGAAATCTCCTTCTTCACCTACTTTTTCAAGACCCATAACATCCTCTAATAACTTGGCTGTTTCTTCAGGACGAGCAGATAATAATGTTGCTCCCCCAAAGCCTTTAATCGCTACTTCAGGTGTAACCTCACCAAATTGCCACGTGTTTTTTTCACCAGCTTCTCTTTCAACAATTTCTAAATGTAAACCATGAGGATCGTCAAATTCTAAATATTGTTCTCCGAATCGTTCCATCTTTGTTATCGGAATATTAAATTTTGATAATCTCTGCTCCCAAAAATCCATGGCGCCCTTTGGCACTACGTATGAAGTTACACCTACTTGACCATCACCTATTACTCCTTGGCGTGCTCCTGCCCACGGGAAAAAGGTAATAATTGTTCCTGGCTTTCCAGCTTCATCACCAAAGTAAAGATGATACGTACCCGGATCATCAAAATTGACTGTTTGTTTGACTAAGCGTAAACCTAATACACCAGCATAAAAATCAACATTTTCCTGTGGATGACCTACAATCGCTGTAATATGATGGATTCCTGTAGTTTTTTTTGTCATTCTTTATCTCTCCCTTACCATATTTTAATAATTATTTTAATTGTCCTTCATAAAGAAATGGAATATTCAATCTAATCAAATTTACCTAGGTACGCTATATAAAAGATATACCTTTAACAAATTCAAATGATTGAACCAATAATATCTCGAATTCGAGATATTATACAAAAATTCATATGTTTAACTTCTAGAGTAACAAAGTATACGTATCTAACTACTTTTAATAAATTATTCTTTACTTTACCATTTTTCCTTTTAGAAGATAAGGGCGTCGATTGCGTAGTATCCTGGACCGATTATAGCAATACTAATAGCAACAACTAATAATGTAAGGTTATATTCATAACCATTTTGTGTTGCCCAGTAGCCGTTTGGACCGTGTACTTTAATAATAGCTATAAACATTGTTCCAGCAATCATAAGAGCCGCAAGAGGTGTAAGAAATCCTACAGCAAATAAAGCACCACCTACAAGTTCTGATAACCCAGCTATCAAGGCCATTCTAACACCTGGTTTCATTCCAATGGACTCAAACCACCCTCCTGTTCCTTTTAATCCATGACCACCAAACCATCCGAATAATTTCTGAGCTCCATGGGCCATAAATGACAATCCAATTACTAAACGAATTAATAATAAACCAATACTAATCATTTTTAATTCCTCCTATTTTTTTATCATTTTATTAACTTTGATGATTATAGTTAGCAATACTGTATTTTGCCTAAAATTCTAATGACAGCTTTTTTCTTCATCACCCAAAGCTATAAAGAAATCTTCAATAACTTTTTGATTTTAAATTTAGAAGCTTTCTGAAAGGTTAAAAACGGTTTCTGCTAAACTTTTATTCAATATCATCACTTTCTACTTCTAATTTTAATTGAATTTATATTTAATTAAAATATCTTTAATTAGAGATAATTATAAAACGAATATCATTTCATTGTCAATATAAATTTTTATTTATGATGAGAATACCTTAATAAAGCTATGATTCACCGCTTTTTATTGCTTATATTTCCTTCTATGCTCCCTGTTGTATAGTGCCAGAAAACGGACGTCACGAAATTCTTGAAATATGTAGAATAGAACAAGAACAGCTTTCCTTAATTAAAGGTGATATTGATCGTAAGTTATAGATAGACATCTAAAACTATTTCGTTTAAATGTCGCTGCTCATAAAGCTAAAGAAATAAACGTTTATTTTTTATGTAATTAATACTACATATCAATAGTTTGTTGAGTAATTGATAATCAAAGTGATTGGTAATTTTCAACAACAAATCATCTGTTTAAGTAATCTTTATGCTGGCAGCGTTGTACGTTGTACACTGTAAGCTTATAACATACTATGTATTTTTTATTAGTGCTTTTATAAAGTTTATTATGAGATATGACAAGAATATTTTATTAGATATACTTTTATCTATAGAAAAAGGAAGTTTTTGTCTTGATAAATAAAAGCCTCTTGTTGACGAGTTTTTCTATTTTTACACTCCTTTTGTGTTTCTCTTCCTCTTGTCAATCAAAAACTGTCCGTAAAAGTATACTTTCGCGGACAAAATATTTAGATCTATTACAAGATGTTAAAATATTTATTACCATTAACAAAATAAAAAGCTGCCTCGGAGCGTCAGGAGAGGCAGCTTTTTATAAAACTAGATATGAAATGTGTGTGTTAGTAAGTTAAATATAACATATTTTCTTCATGAAAGCGATTTATTATATAAAACAAGCATATGTATAAAAGCTGCATAATTCATGATCTTAACCCTTCTTTTTAAGGGATTCTTTTTGGTTTGGATTCCAGAAAGAATATTATGGTAACTAAAGATGTAATATATTACTTTTCTATACTGGTTACGTGCTTTTTCTTAAGTATAAATTAGCTCTTAAAATCATCTAATCTAGTGAAAAATTCCTGAAGAAAATCATAAAATAACTTTTCCGTTGGAAGTAGTGACCGTTCCTTTGGGGTAATAACCCCTACAGTCCTTGTTACATTTGGTTCAACCAATGGTATTTTAACTGTTGAGCGTGGCAAGCTATCGACTAGCGTGACTTCTGGCATGAGTGTTACACCTAAACCAGCAGAAACTAACCCTTTCAACGCATCGATATCATCCCCCTCAAAGGCAACATTTGGTGTGAAGCCAAGATTCTGACAAGCATTTACAACAATATCTCGAAAGACAAAACCCTCAGGTAATAAAACAAACGGTTCGTCTATTAGTTCTTGAAGTTTTACGGAGGATTCTTTTGCAAGGCGGTGGTGAATTGGCAAAAGAACCACAATATTTTCCGTAAATAAAACTTTTTGTTCAAGTTTTTTTTCTTTGAGAGGAAGTGGACCTATCAGACCAAGATTAAAATCTCCTTTAATCACACCTTCAATTAATTCCTGGTAAAGCGCTTGTTTCAACTGAAATTTTGCTTCCGGATAGCGCAATCTAAATGCATAGATTACAGTTGGTAATGTATACGCTGCTAAACTTATCGGAAAAGTAATGCGTATTGTTCCTTTTTCAGGATCTAAATATTCCTTAACCTCACGTCTCGCATCGTCTATCACATTCATGGCATGTTTCATTCGTTCAAAAAATATTTTTCCAATTGGCGTTAAATGTACCCTCCTTCCTTCTCTGATAAACAAATCAACTTCTAATTCATTTTCTAAATTTACTATTTGTCGACTTACCGAGGATTGTGCTACATGTAAAGAGTGGGCGGCTTCAGTTACGTGTTCGCGTGTAGCCACCTCCATGAAATAACGGATTTGTCTAAAGTCCATTTTATATCCTCCTTATTAGTTAATGCATAAAAAGCATTGATATTATCGTTTCTTTATATTGATTCGATCATTATTTCAATTATAAAATATTTTATACTAACAACTCTAAAAAATTACGAAAAATTTTTTAAATTTTCATTATAAATTAATAAATAGGAGACGGATAAGTATGATAACAATTGAAAAAAATCAATCGACGTATACAGAAAGCGTACAAAATTATGTTAATCAAGTATTTGAAACAGTTAAAAAACGAAATCCAAATGAAAGTGAGTTTCATCAGGCGGTCAAAGAAGTATTCGATTCTTTAATACCTGTTCTCGTTAAAAATCCTCAGTATATTAACCAAGCTATTTTGGAGAGAATCGTTGAACCTGAGAGAGTTATCACTTTTCGTGTACCGTGGGTCGATGATCACGGAAATGTTAGAGTAAATCGAGGGTTTCGCGTCCAATATAGCAGCGCACTTGGTCCATATAAGGGTGGGTTAAGATTTCATCCATCTGTCAACGCAAGTATTATTAAATTTTTAGGATTTGAGCAAATTTTTAAAAACTCTTTAACTGGTCAACCAATTGGTGGCGGTAAAGGAGGTGCTGATTTTGATCCTAAAGGAAAATCAGATGGAGAAATAATGCGTTTTTGTCAAAGCTTTATGCTAGAACTTAGCAAATATATCGGACCTGATACGGATGTTCCTGCAGGTGACGTTGGTGTAGGAAGTAAAGAAATTGGCTTTTTGTTTGGGCAATATAAAAAAATGCGTAGCACCTTTGAAGCAGGCGTTCTAACAGGAAAAGGCCTTAGTTATGGTGGAAGTTTAGCTCGTAAAGAAGCCACTGGATACGGAACAGTTTACTTTGTTGAAGAAATGTTAAAAGATAAGAATCTTAGCTTTGAAGGCAGTACAGTTGTTGTGTCGGGGTCAGGAAATGTCTCAATCTATGCAATTGAAAAAGCGATGCAGCTAGGGGCTAAAGTGGTTGCTTGCAGCGATTCGAATGGTTATATCTATGACAAAAATGGTCTTAACTTAGAGACAATTAAACGCATTAAGGAAATAGAAAAGAAACGTATAAGTACTTATGTAGCTGATCATCCTGAAGCGATTTATGTGGAAAGTTCTAATGGAATTTGGACAGTACCATGTGATATTGCTTTACCATGTGCTACTCAAAATGAAATCGATCAAAACTCTGCAGAATTATTACTTTCCAATGGAGTAAAAGCAATTGGTGAAGGTGCAAATATGCCATCTACATTAGAAGCTGTCGAGATTTTCTTAGAGAACAATATTTTATTTGCCCCTGCTAAAGCGGCAAATGCTGGTGGTGTTTCTGTATCAGCATTAGAAATGGCTCAAAATAGCACTAGGCTTTCTTGGACTTTTGAAGAAGTCGATAGCAAATTACATGCGATTATGAAAAGCATATACCAAAATAGCAAGAAAGCTGCTCAAGAATACAACGCTCCTGGTAATCTTGTCGTAGGTGCAAACATTGCCGGGTTTATAAAAGTTGCTGATGCTATGATTGAGCAAGGTGTTATTTGATACTTCATTAGGAGAATATACTAGTGTGGATATCTTGAATTTAAAGGCTGTTAATAATGGGTGACTTACAGATAGTTTCTACAATTATGATTGCTAGTTTAATTGTACTCTCATGTGCACTCAGTAGAAAAAAACCTACTATTAAGTATATAGCGCCTTTAAGTGTAGGAGTGATTAGTGTGGGTGGTGTTATCGTCAGTTTCCTTATTGGAGGATGGGTATGAGAGTAGGGACACTTAGCTTTACTGCTTTTACTTCATCACTTATCTCCCTACTAACTATATCTATAACTGAATCTGTAAAAAGAAAATTCAGTAAATATTATCGTTAACAAAATAAAAAGCATGTGCAGACATATAATAACAGATTTTTGCTGAAAATACTATATTTTCTCATGCGAGCATATGTATAAAAGGAGCTCTTTTTATACATTCTCGCTTCTTTCAACTACCCAAAAAACGTAGTCATATCAACGGTGTATAAAAAGATGCATACTCAAGCAAAGGAACCCTTAGCTGAACCCTACTGCCGCAAGGGTTCTTTTGCTTGCTTGGTTCCGGAAAGAGACTTTATGTAAACTAGTTTTGTATATGGTATACAGTAAGCCCCCATTCAAACAACGCATATAAACACGCAGCACCTTCTGGTACGATACATGTATGAATCAAAGGAGGTGCATGTCTTATGCCACAACAAAAATTAACGATTGTCCCCGTCACACTACACCCAGATACTAAACATTCTTTATCATCCACTTCTTCAAAAGATCCTTCAATAAGCATTTGCACGATCAAAACGGCAAACGCGGAAATATCCTTCTATGGCGGCGTAGGTGAGCACGTTATCCAA
>NZ_KQ758737.1:0-6032 GCF_001457055.1 Priestia veravalensis
GCCATTGATAACAACCCCGCTGAAAATGCCATTCGTCCAAATGTTATTGGTCGCAAAAACTGGCTCTTCTCCGTGAGTGAAGCAGGCGCTAATGCGAATGCCATTTGTTTGAGTTTGGCTGAAACGGCCAAAGCAAACGGAATTGATTTTTATCAGTACTTGGTAAAGCTGATGACGGAATTACCTAATATATCGTTTCATCAACACCCTGAGATTTTACATAATTACATGCCATGGTCAGAGAATATTCAAGCCACATGTGCAAAATAGCCAGCTAACTGAAAAAAATTCAGTTAGCTGGCCGTTCGTCGTGCGTACCGTGAAGGTGCGCTATTTTTTATATTTCGGGCTTACATTAATACAGCGAAAAAAGTCGATTTCTTGGGGATTTTCTAATAGAGAAATTTGTTGAAAAATATTTTTGTATCCGGTTTCATTTCTTTTGTACTATGTGCTGACAGCGTTATTTTTACCTTGTCGATAGGTTGACAGCCATTTTGAGCATGTTACGATAGTTACCGTTGAGAGAACGCGAACAAAAATACGAACATTTGACAGGGGAGATTTGATGATCAAAACAAAAAAGATTGCTTTTCTAGGTGCAGGATCAATGGCAGAAGCAATGATTTCTGGTATGATTCATTCTAATATTGTTCCAGCGAAAAATATTGTGGTAACAAATCGCAGCAATAAAGAACGCCTTTTAGAATTGGAAAACAAATACGGTGTTCAAACTAGTAAAAGAGTTGATTTAGACACAACAGATATTGACGTGTTCATTTTAGCAATGAAACCAAAAGATGCTGAGCAAGCATTATCCTCTTTAAAACCCAATATAACTAAAGATCAAGTTGTTTTATCAGTGCTAGCTGGTATTTCAACAGCCTTTATGGAAGATCTATTGCATGAAGAACAACAAGTTGTTCGAGTGATGCCAAATACCTCAAGTATGATTCAACAATCTGCTACAGCAATATCTCCAGGACAATATACAGCAATGGATTCAGTCATTTTAACAAAAGAGTTGCTATCGTCAATTGGTCAAGTTTACGTTATTGATGAAAAACAAATGGATATTTTCACGGGCATTGCCGGTAGTGGACCAGCGTACTTTTATTTCTTAATGGAGCATATTGAAAAAGCAGCCAAAGAAGAAGGATTAGATCCAGAAGTAGCCAGAGCAATTGGAGCCCAAACCATATACGGTGCGGCAAGAATGATGATGGAGCGTGACGAAACGCCAACAGAGCTTCGTGAAAACGTAACGTCTCCAAATGGCACAACGGCAGCAGGCTTGAAAGCCCTTGAAGAACATGGTGGCGGAACGGCAATTATGCGCGCGGTAAAAGGAGCATCAGACCGTTCAAAAGAAATGAGTGAACAGCTTGAAAAGGTATCCAACGAAGCATAAACCATAACTTCATATTCTTCGTTACTATCCTCATATTTATAAATCAATAAAACAAAAGAAACGAATTAACTAGGAGTGATTTGATGAGTCCCGATGGCAAGAAGCGGGTTGTAATTAAGATTGGCAGCAGTTCTTTAACAAGTTCACACGGTGAGATTAGCCGAAAGAAATTGGAGAGGCTTGTTGACCAAGTAGTCGAGTTGAAAGATCAAGGTCATGAGGTACTGCTTGTTTCATCCGGTGCAGTAGCGGCAGGTTACAGAAAGCTTGGTTGTTTAGAAAGACCTAGCTCATTACCTGAAAAACAAGCGGCCGCATCCATTGGCCAAGGACTTTTAATGGAAGCATACTCCGAGCTGTTCTTATCTCATGGCTACGTCGCGTCACAAATTTTAATTACACGAGATGATTTCTCTGATGAAAGCAGATATAACAATGCACGTAATACCATTAACGTACTGTTAGAACGAGGAATTGTACCGATTGTCAATGAAAATGATACGGTGACTATTAATCGTCTAAAGTTTGGAGATAATGATACGCTATCTGCTAAAGTTGCAGGGTTAGTTGATTCAGATTTACTTATCATCCTATCTGATATTGACGGATTATATAGCGCGGATCCTCGTGAAAATCCAGATGCGGAGCTATTATCACACGTATCTGAAATTACGCCAGAAATTGAAGAAGGTGCTGGAGACTCTGGAAGTTCAGTTGGCACAGGTGGTATGCGCTCAAAAATTGATGCGTTTAAAATTTCAATGGCTTCAGGAATTCCTTCATTCCTAGGAAAAGCAGGCGTTCCAAACATTTTAACAGAAGCGGTGTTGGGTGAAGCATTTGGAACGTATTTCGAAGCAGGAGAAGACGCTGTTAACTTAAGTCAAAAAGAACAGTGGATTGCGTTTAACTCAGGGCCTGAAGGGGAAATAGTAATTAAAGACGAAGCAAAAACGGCGATTGTGGAAGAAAAGAAGCCGCTGCTACGAGAACACATTAAGTTTATAAAAGGTCACTTTGAAGAAGACTCCGTTGTTCGAATCTTAGATGTTGATGAGCAAGAGCTTGCATTAGGTGTTTCGAATTATTCTTCAGAAGAATTAGCTCAAAACCAAGAAATGAATGAACCCGTTGTTGACAGTGAAGGAATGGTTTGTCACGTCGAAATTCCGATTCCGGTAGGCCTTTAATTAAAGAAGCGAAGAACGACAAATCTATGGTATAATGATGTAACAAAAATAATCATAATATTTAAAAAAATATTGTAAATCTTATCCAGGAGTGATTTTGTGGTACAGGTAAAGGAAGATATTTCGGTTAAGCAACAAGCGGTGTTAGCTAAAAAAGGTGCAAAGCAGCTTAGTCTATTAACAACAGAACAAAAAAACAAAGCGCTTTTAACAATTGCAGATGTACTTGAAGAGCACACGGATGACATTTTAAAAGCAAATGAAAAAGATTTAGAAAATGGAAAAGAAAAAGGCTTTGATGATGCGCTAATGGATCGTTTAGCATTATCTGTTGAACGTGTAAAAGATTTTGCAGATGGACTAAGGCAGGTATCGAAGCTTGATGATCCAACAGGAGATATTTTAACAGAGTGGACGCTTGAAAATGGTTTAAATGTTAAACAAGTTCGCGTTCCACTTGGAGTAATTGGAATGATTTACGAAGCGAGACCAAACGTAACGGTTGATGCTACAGGTCTTGCGTTAAAATCAGGTAATGCGATTGTGTTAAAAGGTGGTTCTTCTGCAATTCATTCCAACAAAGCGATTGTCGAAGTCATGCATAAAGCATTAGATAAAACAGAAATTCCTAAAGAAGCTGTCCAATTTATTGCGAGTACAAATCGTGAAGCAACGCAGCAGCTCTTCACGATGAAAGAGCATATTGACGTATTAATTCCACGCGGCGGTGCATCATTGATTCAGGCTGTTGTAAATAATGCGACGGTTCCTGTATTAGAAACAGGAGTAGGGAATTGTCATCTTTATATTGATGAACACGCAGATGTTGAAAAAGCTATTTCGATTCTAATCAATGCTAAAACGGATCGCCCAGCAGTATGTAACGCAGCTGAAACGGTATTAGTTCATGAAAAGTGGCTTGAGCAAAACAGCGACCGTTTAATTCAAGCGTTTAAAGACTTTAATATTGAAGTGTTTGGTGACGAGCGCACACTTGCTACAATTCCTGGTGCCAAAGAAGCAAAAGAAGCAGATTGGGCAGAGGAATATTTACGCCTTGCAATTGCGATGAAGGTTGTTTCAAACGTAGATGAAGCAATTGATCACATTGAAGTATATGGCACGAAGCATTCAGAGGCTGTGATTACAGAAGATGAAAATGTTGTGAAAAAGTTTATGGCGTTAGTAGACGCAGCAGCTCTTTATCATAATGCTTCGACTCGCTTTACAGACGGTGGAGCGCTTGGTTTTGGAGCGGAAATTGGAATTTCAACTCAAAAACTTCATGCAAGAGGACCAATGGGCTTGCCGGCACTAACAACAATTAAATATGTAATGAGCGGAAATGGTCAAGTACGCTAATATCATAAAAATAATTATGTAAAGAAACTCAGCAGAGATGCTGAGTTTCTTTTGTGCAATGAATAAAATATAGTTGTCAATTTCCTAAAAATATAGTATTATTGAATTTTTTTCTAAACTCTGCTATAATAAAAACACGTAATTTTTTTACTATTGTATCCTCATTTAAGCGTATATGCTTTATGTTAAACATACGCTTATAATCTTATAATAAAACTCCATCTTTGATTCGTTTCTCTCATGATAATATTAAATTCTTCAAGATAGGTCATTTACCGATATGCTCCATTTTAATAAACTCATGATGATACCCATATGAAGACGGATAGTAGATTACTTTAAAAGGAGATTATGTCTATGTATAACCGAAAAAATGTTGAACCAGCTGTAATTGAAGAAACTAAAGTATGGGAATGTACGTCAGATAGTTGTAAGTGTTGGGTTCGCGATAACTTTAAGAGCGGTGACCAGCCAACGTGCCCGCTTTGTAAAAGTGAAATGCAACAAGCAACGAAAGAGTTACAGGTTATTCACAATCCAAAAGTAATTGACTAATAAAATACGAGGTTTGTAGAAGCTGCTCATATTCTTTGCAACATGGATATAAGCAGCTTTTTTGATTAAGTAGGTAACCAATCATAAGATTGTGAACGTTTTTGGGCAATTACTTCATTTTTATATAAAAAAATGAAACCTTTTGATACGATGAAACGTAGTACAAGTTACGTAGAAAATTTTACGTATGTAACTAATAGTAGGGGGCAAAAATTCATGTTAAAAAAAGTATTAGCAGCTTGTGTAACGCTTACGATTATGTTTTCACCAATAGGTGGAGCATTGGTTCAAGATAGCTCAACCATTGTAAGTGCAAAAGGTTATAAATCAGGAAAGCGTTCTTTTGATAGCGGAAACAGCAATCAACCAAGTATGTTTAAGAACAACAATAATACAAACAGCAATTCTTCTGTAAATCAAAAGAACAACACAACAAATAACTCAAAATCAACGAACGCAGCAAGTACTAACCGTGGTGGTTTAATGAAAGGACTATTATTCGGTGGACTTGCAGGATTACTATTTGGTAGTATGTTAGGAAATTTAGGTGCATTAGGTCCAGTAATCGGCTTCTTAATTAATGCATTAGCAATTGTAGCTCTTATTTTAATCGTCATTCGACTATTTCAAAGCATTAAACGTAACAAGCGTAAAGAACAGGAAGTGAACTCTTGGAGAAACTAAAAATCTCGGAACAGGACATTATCAATGCAATGTGTCTGTATATTGCTGATAAAAAGCAGGTGCAGCCTCAGGAAGTTGAGGTCGAATTGATGTATGATGACGACTATGGCTTTTCAGCTGAGTCATACGTAAATGATCGAAAGCAGGTCCATATTACGTTAAATATCATTGAGGCACTGCGCTTGTGGTTAGATACGCAGATGAACATTGATCCATTCTCAACAGGTTTAGAATTAGAGTTAGATGACGAAGAAGGCATCATTGCTTACGCAACGGTAAGACAAGGATGAGCAAGTCTTTGACAATATCAAAAGAAAAAAAGAAAGTATTAATTGAAGAAATTCAAACGTATTTTTTAAATGAACGTGATGAAGAAATTGGAGAGTTAGCAGCGGGCTTACTGCTTGATTTCTTCATTGATAAAATAGCTGTCGAGTTCTATAACTTAGGCGTTGAAGATTCATATCGTTATATGAGTGATCGCTTAGAGGATTTGTTTGCTATCCAAAAATAACCCTGCAATTTGCAGGGTTATTTTCAGATTGACGAGAAACCTGTAAGGTTCTCGTCAATCTGAGGCTCTTTTCATTTTTTATAGTGAAACAAGTAAACATTTCACAAACAAATCGTCGTTTTCCATAAAAATCGCCCATTACCTGACCTGTTTTGGTCAGGTAATGGGCGATTTTTTTCATGTTTTGACAAGCTGCCGTCAGATACGCCTGCATCTGGACAGACTTCAGCCCTCGATACCGGGCATATCGATACCCATTTAGCTCTTTTGCATCGGCAAAGCTACGCTCAATCGTCGTGCAACGCATACGATAAAG
>NZ_KQ758738.1:0-5920 GCF_001457055.1 Priestia veravalensis
AGGCTATCGCCCAATGCATGTAGACTTTCAATTTCTACTAGCTGTGCAAAAAGTAATAATTTAAGGAATGATTCTGTCGTTAATTTTTTCGTATAGTAATCTAATTTCAATGTTTTCACGTTATCTTCTAATAATTGAAGATTAATTGGTGAAAACCATTGTCCAAATGAAGTTTTTCGTGTAATCTTGTCCATAAGTTTGGTCCTTTATTAGTGGATTTGGACGGGTTACCACCATCTATTTCCATTATAAAGGACTTTTTGTTTGCCTAAAATAATAAAATTGAAGATTTTGAGTCTTTTTAATAGTTAATTTAAATTAATGCAACACTAGTGGCTAAATATAACCAATTTATTGTCAATGCATGTTATGGAACCGACTCAAAAAAATTCATTGCGTTTATGAGAAATAAGCACTAAGATAGTACGTACAATAAATTATTTTGAAGCTAGTATAAAAAAAGTAAGCTTTTACTTATTAAACATTTAATGAAGGAAAATATTTACTTTCCCAAGAGATACTTCTTTCATGAGGTTATAAAGGTAAAAATGAAACAAAACAAAAGATTTGACGTTCTTTTGCCAGTTTTCGTACAATAAAAAAACGCGTAATTGAAGTCAAGTAGGGGAGTGAAGGATTCGTGAGAGAGTCCTTTTTTGTAAAAAAGGTACTAAATAATAATGTTTTAATTGCTACACACAATGCATACAAAGAGGTTGTTTTAATAGGAAAAGGAATTGGCTTTAATAAAAAGAAAAACGACGAAATAGATGCAGATGCTGTAGAAAAGATGTTTTTGCTTAAAAGCGAGGAAGAGCAGGAACAATATAAGCAGCTTTTACTACAGGTTGACGAAAATGTAATTGAGATGATGAATGATATCATTACACATATACAAGCACGTGTATCTAAACCTTTAAATGAGCACATTCATATCGGATTAACAGATCATATTGCATTTGCTGTAAAGCGTTTTCAACAAGGCCTTGATTTGAAAAATCCTTTTTTAATTGAAACAAAAGCTCTTTACCCAAAAGAATTTGAAATTGCTGAAGAGGTTGTAGCAATGATTCATGAAAAAGTTGGAGTGCAGCTACCGATAGGGGAAGTGGGGTTTATTGCACTGCATATTCACAGCGCGCTAACGGAAAAAAATATTTTAGAAGTAAATCAAGATTCGCAGCTTATTCAAACAATTATTAACGTCATTGAAGAGTCTTTAAACCTTGATGTGAACAAAGAATCTGTTCATTATATGAGGCTAATTCGCCACTTGCATTTTGCAATTGATCGGGTGAAGACAGGGGAAGTCATTGAAGAACCAAAAAAAATTGCTTTACTATTGAAAGAGGAATATCCTCTATGTTACAATGTCTCATGGAAAGTGATTAAAATTATGCAACAAGCTCTACACTTACCAGTTTATGAAGCAGAAGCCGTTTATTTAACGATGCATCTGCAGCGACTTATGACAAAATCGGATTTATAAAATCATTTCATACGTGTTACTGATACGATCAGGCATGAGTGAGAAATGAAACGCATGGACAGGGATAGGTCTATCCTTTTGTTGGTGTTTCAATTTTCACCATGCCTTTTTTGTTGTAAGAAAGCGTAATCATGAACAAACTAATGAAATACTCACTTAGATTCACGTACCCTTTTTTGTTAAAAAGAAAGCGTTTGAATTGAATGTGTATCAAAACATCATCTTGTTGCACAATACAAATATAAAAAGGGGGTAAAACGCCATGTTTAAAAAGCTTTTTGGCGTCTTACAAAAAGTCGGAAAAGCACTTATGTTGCCGGTTGCGATTTTACCGGCAGCAGGTATCCTACTTGGGTTTGGTACTGCTTTTCAAAATGAAACGTTACTTGAAAGATTACCGGCTTTAAATGCTGACTGGTTCCAGATGGTTGCTCATGTTATGTCCAACGCTGGAGACATTATTTTTGGTAACTTACCTTTACTATTTGCTGTAGGGGTAGCAGTTGGGTTAGCTGGAGGAGAAGGCGTAGCCGGACTTGCAGCAATCGTTGGTTATTTAATTATGAACGTAACGATGGGTACAGTAAAAGGGCTGGATGGTTTAAAACCAGCTGAATTTGCTAAGTTATTAGAAGATCCTGCATACGCAAGTGTGTTAGGAATTCCAACGTTACAAACAGGTGTGTTTGGTGGTATTATAATTGGGGTGCTAGCAGCGGCTATGTACAACCGTTTCTTTAACATCGAGCTACCTCCATACTTAGGTTTCTTTGCTGGTAAGCGCTTTGTTCCAATCGCAACAGCGGTATCATCAATTGTTATTGGTTTAATCATGGTAGCAATATGGCCAATCATTCAAAATGCACTAAATGCATTCTCAAACAATATGATTGATGCAAACTTAACGCTATCGGCATTTATCTTCGGGGTTATTGAGCGTTCATTAATTCCATTCGGTTTACACCATATTTTCTATTCACCATTCTGGTATGAGTTTGGGTCTTATGTGAATCAAGCTGGTGAAGTGTTCCGTGGAGACCAACGTATCTTCATGGCACAATTAGCAGATGGTGCTGAATTAACAGCAGGTACGTTCCAAGTTGGTAAATTCCCGTTCATGATGTTCGGTTTACCAGCAGCAGCGCTTGCTATTTATCACGAAGCTCGTCCTGAAAATAAGAAGTATGTAGCTGGTATCATGGGTTCAGCGGCTTTAACATCATTTTTAACAGGTATTACAGAACCACTTGAGTTCTCATTCTTATTCGTAGCACCAGTTTTATTCGCAATTCACGCAGTGTTTGCTGGTCTATCATTTATGATCATGGAGATTTTAAATGTTAAAATTGGTATGACATTCTCCGGTGGGGTTATTGACTATATCCTATTCGGTGTGTTACAAAATAGAACAGATTGGTGGTTAGTAATCCCAGTTGGTCTTGTTCTAGCAGTTATTTATTACTTTGGTTTCCGCTTTGCGATCCGTAAGTTTAATTTAAAAACACCAGGTCGTGAAGAGAAATCGGATGATGCAGATAGTGATAAGGTTGAAGCGGGTGAATTACCACGCAATATCCTAGAAGCATTAGGTGGTCAACCAAACATTACGCACTTAGACGCATGTATTACTCGTTTACGTGTATCAGTTGATGATGTTAAAAATGTTGATAAAGAGCGATTGAAAAAGTTAGGGGCTTCTGGTGTGTTAGAAGTAGGTAACAATATTCAAGCAATCTTTGGTCCTAAATCTGATACGTTAAAGAGTCAGATTAAAGACATTATGGATGGCAAAACGCCTGTTGCACCAAAAGAAGAACCAAAAGCTGTAGAAGAAGCATCGAAAGCTGCGGTAAGCACAAACGGTGGCGACATTGTTTCACCAATTGAAGGAGAATTAGTTCCGTTATCAGAAGTACCGGACCAAGTATTCTCACAAAAATTAATGGGTGACGGTTTTGCGATTATTCCGAAAACAGGCACAGTAGTTGCGCCAGTGGATGGAAAGATAGTAAACTTATTCCCGACGAAGCATGCTTTAGGAATTGAATCAACGACTGGGCAAGAAATTCTAATTCACTTTGGAATTGACACAGTTAACTTAAAAGGTGAAGGTTTTGATGCACTTGTTGCTCAAGGTGACGAAGTGAAGCAAGGCCAACCATTATTACAAGTTGACTTGGATTTTGTAAAATCAAATGCACCATCTACGATTACACCTGTCATCTTTACAAACCTACAAGCAGATGAAAAGGTAAAAATCTTAAAGCAAGGCGAAGTTTCATTGCAAGAACAAAATATTATTACTATTTCAAAGTAAAAAGGAGATTGATTTAACATGGCACAAAAAACATTTACAGTAACAGCAGACTCAGGAATTCACGCACGTCCAGCAACAACATTAGTACAAGCAGCTAGCAAATTTGATTCTGATATCAACTTAGAGTTCAACGGTAAAACTGTAAACTTAAAATCAATCATGGGCGTTATGTCTTTAGGTATCCAAAAAGGAGCTACAATCACAATTTCTGCTGAAGGTTCAGACGAAGCTGATGCAATTGCAGCTCTTGAAGATACAATGAAAAAAGAAGGATTAGGTGAATAATGACAGTGGAAATTCAAGGCATTGCCGCTTCTAGCGGCATTGCTATTGCTAAAGCATTCCGTCTAGAAAATCCAGAGTTAACCGTTGAAAAGAAATCCGTTTCAGACGTTGAAGCTGAAGTAGCTCGTCTAGAAGAAGCACTTGCAACATCTAGATCAGAACTTGAAACGATTAAAGAACATGCGCGTAAAGAACTTGGCGAAGATAAAGCTGAAATCTTTGCAGCACATTTATTAGTATTAAGCGATCCGGAATTAATCAATCCGATTAAAGATAAAATTACTGGTGAAAACGTGAATGCAGAAGTCGCACTAGACGAAGTTGCAGCGATGTTCATCAACATGTTTGAGTCAATGGATAACGAATACATGAAAGAGCGTGCAGCAGATATTCGTGACGTAACGAAGCGTGTATTAGCACATCTTTTAGGTGTAAACGTTTCAAACCCAAGCATGATTTCTGAAGAAGTTGTCATTATTGCAGAAGACTTAACGCCATCTGACACAGCTCAGTTAAATCGTAAATTTGTAAAAGGGTTTACAACTGATATCGGAGGCCGTACTTCTCACTCTGCAATTATGGCCCGTTCAATGGAAATTCCAGCTGTTGTTGGAACAAAAACAGTTATGGAAGACATTGAAAACGATACACTTGTAATCGTTGATGGTCTTGATGGAAACGTTATTGTTAACCCATCAGAAGAAACGATTAAAGCGTATGAGAAAAAGGCAGAAGAATATGCAGCACAAAAAGCTGAATGGGCAAAGCTTGTAAACGAAAAAACAGTTTCAGCGGATGATCACCACGTAGAACTTGCTGCTAATATTGGAACGCCTGAAGATGTTAAAGGTGTATTAGAAAACGGTGGTGAAGGCGTTGGTCTTTACCGTACAGAGTTCTTATATATGGGTCGTGAAGAACTTCCAACAGAGGAAGAACAATTCACATCATACAAAACAGTTTTAGAGCGTATGGAAGGCAAGCCTGTTGTTGTTCGTACTTTAGATATCGGTGGAGATAAAGAGCTTCCTTATCTAAACCTACCTAAAGAAATGAATCCATTCTTAGGTTTCCGTGCAATCCGTCTATGCTTAGAAATGCAAGATATGTTCCGTACACAGCTTCGTGCGTTATTACGTGCTAGCGTATATGGAAACTTAAAAATCATGTTCCCAATGATTGCAACAGTTGACGAGTTCCGCCAAGCAAAAGCCATTCTTTTAGAAGAAAAAGCAAAGCTTGAAGCAGAGGGCGTTAGCGTTTCTGATAACATTGAAGTAGGTATGATGGTTGAAATTCCTTCTTCAGCAGTTATTGCAGATTTATTTGCAAAAGAAGTAGACTTCTTCTCAATTGGAACAAACGATTTAATTCAATACACGCTTGCGGCTGACCGCATGAATGAGCGCGTATCTTACTTATATCAACCGTATAACCCGGCAATCTTACGCTTAGTAAACATGGTTATTAAAGCGGCTCATAAAGAAGGCAAATGGGTTGGTATGTGTGGAGAAATGGCTGGAGATGAAATTGCGATTCCAATTCTTTTAGGCTTAGGCTTAGATGAATTCTCAATGAGCGCAACATCTATCTTAAAAGCACGTTCTCAAATCCGTCAATTATCAAAAGCGGATATTGAACCACACTTAGATGAGATTTTATCAATGTCTTCTACTGAAGAAGTAATTGAATTTGTAAAATCAAAATTCCATATCTAATAAAAGAGGCTGGGACATAAGTAATTCAGCTAATGATAAACCTGAACGATTGAGAGTTTCTCACTTTTAATCGTTCAGGTTTTTTGTTGATTGTGAAAACAATGTTGGAAA
>NZ_KQ758739.1:0-5448 GCF_001457055.1 Priestia veravalensis
ATACTGACCGAGGAAGAGAATATAAGAACCAAGTCATTGATGAGGCCCTAGAAACGTTTAACATCAAGCGATCTCTAAGTTTGAAAGGCTGTCCGTATGATAATGCAGTAGCAGAAGCAACATTCAAAATCATCAAAACAGAGTTCGTAAAGAAACGTCATTTTGATAGCTTAGAAGAGTTACAAAGAGAGTTTACAGATTATGTGCACTGGTTTAACCATCTACGCATCCACGGTACTTTAGATTATTTAAGTCCAGTGGAATACAAATTTACGCACCTTAAGAAAACTGTCTAGTTTAGTGTTGACAATCCACCCTAATTGGGGAAGGCTTTCAATAATTTTTACCTTAGCTTGTCTCATCCCTCCGTAAAAAGCTGTAAATAAGCCTACAGGTCCTCCTCCAATAACCGTAATATCATAGATGTCTTTCTCTTGTGTCATGTTTCTTTCACCTCTACCTGCATTATTTTTTATATTTTTTCTTCATTAATTTAACAAGCAAATATACTACTCATCTTTTGAGCCTTCTCCAGTGAAGGGGTCATTGGCTATTTTTATGGAATCTGTTGGACATCCTTCATACGCATCCTGAACATCCTCTTCTACTTTTTGTTTTAATTTCTTGAAGCATTTAGTTCTTTTTAGGAATCTTAAACAGCATACAACAAGCCTTTTGATTCATCTTCATGCCTTGATATTGGAAAGAGGCGTGGAAGGGAATGAGTGTAAGGCCTTCTCATCAATTTCCAACGAAAAGGAAGGAATCAGCTCATCTATTCTTTCTTGTATTTGTTGTTCATCCACATTTCCTAATTCAGCTAACAGTTGCTTTTCCTCTAGAGATCCATCCCCTACCAATAACATAGTTAGTGTACGTGCATTAATTATGGCACGTGGGGGAAGAACTAATGCATTCATCATAAAATACTGTTGGAACATAGAAGGGTCGTTCTCCTCGTTCGCCAATTTCACAGCCCTTTTCACATACAGATTGAAATATTTCTGAGCAAAGGATACCCCTTTTATGGGCTCAGCTCCCACATGTTCAACGCCGTTCCAACGTAAATCCGCAACTGAACTTAGCCACCATGCCGGTTCAATCGCTTCTTGCATGCGTTGCAGTACGTGTCGTTCAAAGTTAGGTTGAGGAGTTTGACGTTGTTCATGCAAACAAATGTCTAGCATTTCAGCTTCAATCGCAGCTACTGTCATTCCTTGTCCATGGATGGGATCAAAATTACAAAATGCATCGCCGACTACGAGTAACCCAGCTGGCCAATTCTCTATTTATTCAAAGTGTTGACGAACCGATTCAGGTGTACGGTATCCTCGTGGAACACTAATGGGTTCTAGCTCTTTGACTACTTCCGCAAGCATTGGCGTAGCAAGTGTCTCTAATTCTTTTTCGTATTCTTCTGGGTTTGTTGACGGATAGTGTTCACCGCCTGCACTAAATAATAATGTTTGAGCCAGGTTATCTTCGATATATCCTAGCATTCCCGTACCAATCCCTTTATCCGGTTGGGCTTCCGAAACCACGACGCCCCACTTCTCTTTAACATGGGGGGGGACTCGATAATAGCGCGTACTATAGCCAAGAGATACCTTTAGACGCTCGGATTGTGAAACTTCTAGTCCCATAGCTTCAAGCCAATTAGTCAGTTTGGAAGAGCGTCCACTTGTATCTACTACTAAATTAGCAGCCACTATTCGTTCTTGTTTTCGTTCACTTCGTTCTTTTATATGGACACCTGTCACTTGGCTTTGATCAGCCGATGTTTGAAGACCTATTACTTCTTGTTTAGAAAGAAAACGTACATTTGAGATGTTTTGTACACGCTGACGGAACGTCCACTCTAATAATGCTCGACTGCTTGATGCATTTTTTTCAGGAGGAACCATTTCCAGCCTTCCATATGAAGTGAACAGTTTCATTTTTTCATTTTGTGTAGAAGGAGCGCCTTGATCCAATAAATCATCAATATAGCTAGGGAAGTAATGTTCCATAATCATACTTCCGCGTGGCAGAATGCGATGAGGATGAAAAGCCTGGGGCGTACCTGAACGAGTAGACGGTTCCTTTGGTAGCTCATCTCTTTCTACAATTATGACTTCTTCGTAATGATCGGACAGAACACGAGCTGTGAGCAAACCTGCAATGCCTCCTCCAATCACAATGGCTTTTTCTTCTTTTGGTCGACGAGATGTTAACGGTTGATTCATTTTTACAGTCTCCTTTTCTATCTTCGGGATGGAAGCGTAGATAGTCATTATTTAATGTGCGAATGATACGCTTTAGATAGTGATTCACATGTCAGTAATTCTGTCATTTTTATTTTTAAATTTTTTTCACAAGAGTAGTAATACGTAGAAAATGTAAGTTTGTTATTATAAAGATTCTACTAACGTACTTTTTTAGACATGTGTATACTTTATTTACTCTTGTAATTTATATACTAGGATGTATAATTAATTTTATCAATAAACAATATAATGGAACTGTCTATTAACGATACAGAAACGAGGTAATGTATATGGAAAAAGAAAAAAAGGAAGACTTACGCATCAAAAGAACACGCAAGCTCCTTTCTCAAGCTTTGCTTTCTTTAATAGAGCACCATTCGTTTAATTCCATTTCTGTAAAAGAAATTTGTGAAGAAGCAATGGTACACCGCGCTACATTCTATACCCATTTTAATGACAAATATGATTTGTTAGCTTATTTATTAAAGGAAATTGCCGAGGAATTTCATTTTACTGATAGCAACCTTGAAGAAGTACATTTAAAGTTATTTAATGTGGCAATTAAATATAAACGATTATTCTCTCAGCTATTCTTAGAAGAAAGAGATTCATTGAGGTATGTCATAAGAAACGAAATGACTACTAGCATGAAGCAAGAGATGTTACGTGACGATAGAAATCCATCCATTTCTACCTCTTCTGAAATTGGGATAGCTGCGTTTGCTGGAGCTACTCTAGGTGTTTTAAATTGGTGGATCGAAAATGGCATGACTCTTAGTGGTGAGGACGTTTATAACGAAATCAAGCAGGTATTGAATTGGGAGTATATCGAAAAGATTCATGATGAGGCGATTGGTAAAGAATAAGTAATTAATATCTATACCTTCTTAAGATAAGGATAACCATGAGTATTCAGCTTCTTTCAATGTTTTAAAAAAAGGTATTTTATTATGCAAATGTCGTGAATGTGAAATGAAGAAGAATATATGTAACCTTAGAGACAATAGGCTAAAAAAGAAATGTCCGTAAAAGTGTACATTTTTAATTAACATAATGTGCCTTCTAGAAACAAAAAGTAAACAAACCCTTGATAGTAGAGTTTGTTTACTTTTTTATAAGACATCCGTAGAATGCGTCTATAAAATTTGTATAATGAGAATAGGAAAAATAAGCTTTATAACAAATTATAAGTAAAAAACTTTTTCGTACCGTTTCTCAGAGAAAGGGCTAAGGTATCAAAAAGGGAATATAACCCTCTTATAAGCTAGATCAATTAACTTAAGGGGATTTTTTTACTTTCAACTCAAGTTCACGGTCCCAGAAATAAATTTAAGGTTTGTAACATCAATATGGAACATATGCTGTAAGTGAATGTGGGGATAAATTACTTTTTTGACTTCTAGGTGTTTACTTGGGCTGTATTACATTCTGGCATGCTTGTTATTTTTCAAGAAAGCTATAATGAGAAGCAGAACAGGAATGACGATTTGAAAGCACAGATGAATACTCATTAGCAATCCTTTTGTTCCCTCATAAATATGTTCCTGAATGTTACTAGCCAGTATCATTGATACAAATAAAACGACTATTCCTAAAGTAGATGACAGCTCTGAAGAAAATTTAATTTTAAACAAGGTTGCAGTACCAATTACAGCCGCATAAAAATAAATCATTATTTTAAAGAAGCCATTGATAACTAAAGCCATCATAAAAAAAACGTCTAGGCGTTCCAGGAAATCAGCAACCTGGATAGTCTGGATTGTAGAAAGAAGGGGAAAAAGTGAACGTGAAGTAAGAGTTATTCCTAACACACTTACATTCATAATCATAATAATGGCTAAGTTAATTCCACTTAATCCCAACGCACACAATCCTACTACTTTTACCTTTTTTAGATTTTCTAAGTAAGGGAAAATCATTAGAAACACTATGATTTCTGCAAAGGGAAAATATTCCTATATAAGGTTGCTGGGCTTCCTTTACCTTTTAGGCTTTTTTCTTAAATTGTTCTTTCACATAGGTGCAATTTCGTTTATGCTCACTGGAAAAGAAATGATCTTGCTTATAATACACTTTTACTTCACAAGAAGGACATAGAAAGAAACCTCTTTTTATTTTCTCATTACTCACCTCATGAGCATAAAACTCTCCTGTTGCTTCAAACATCCATACATGTTTAGCCTTTTCAATTTTCGCTCGCATAATCATATCCTCCTTCACCATATTTTTCATCTCTTTCTATGATAAGGGCTATATGGAAAGAAGACAAAGAAAAAACAGCATTTCGTGATACGGAATGCTGTTTAGATATTAGTTATTTTTTAAGTTGTAGCCTTTGAATTTATATCCATATACGCTTGTAAGATCAACAAAGCTCATATAGGAATAAGTGATAGCAACCGGCGTACCAACTTGAACTTTATCATAAAGCTTTTCGATGTCTGCATTATGCATTCTCACGCAACCTTGACTCACGTATTTTCCAATGCTGTTTTCATTGTTATTTCCATGAATACCGTATGTATCGCCATACGTACCATTTGCATTTAACCCTAACCAACGTTTTCCTAACGGATTGCGAGAATCGCCCCCAGGAATATGTCCTGTATAATAAGGGCGGTTTTTAATCTTGTTCACGACTTTAAAAAAACCAACAGGTGTTTTGTCCCATGTTTTTCCCGTTGCTACTGGATCAATGATCTCAATATAACCATTGTGAAAATAAGCAAGCTTGTTGTAGTATTTGTTAATAATAATTAAATCTTGATTCGCAGCTTTACTTGCTGCTTCTGCTTTCCCTTGATTGCCCCCACATAATGTGACCATTAGTAACGTAAAGACGGTCATTGATTTCATAAAAATGTTCTTCATAAAAACTCTCCTCTTTTTTATATTTTTATAAGAAACGAAAAACACACCTTTCAATTAGAAAGTGCTTTTTCGTCACAATCATTTATAAATAAAAACCTAGTTAATTTACTACTTTGACATGCAGAGAAACGTTCTCTGACGAAATTAACTTTTATTTTGCCTATAACCCATTCATTCAATGCAAATTTTGGCTTCTTAAAATACACATAAAAAAGAGGCTGGGACAAAACCCTCCTCTGAACCGAAAAAGCCGGTGAAATTTTACGACGAGTAAAATTTCACCGGCTTTGTTTATTTTTACATTAAAATAAGGACCACTTCTGATAAAATA
>NZ_KQ758740.1:0-5143 GCF_001457055.1 Priestia veravalensis
AAAGTTCTACGGACAAAGTGAATGGGCCATTCAAAACCAAGTGTTTATCGCACTGATTGTTTTTTGCCTAAATGTAATTGCGCAAATCGAAACAAAAAGTAAGCGAAAAACGCTACAGATTAGCCGTTTTTTAAGGGCTTCGTTATGGAAACCGGCACATATCTGGATACGAAAGATTAAAGGAAAAACCGTTCCTTAAAAATAAATTGTCGTCGTCGCACAAGTCTAATTGTACATAATTTCCAAATGGATGGAGCCACCTTTAATAAGGTATTTACTTTTTTGGCTCTAAACAGGAAAAAACATTAAACTGAAAATTGCGTCAACATTTATGCAACACTAGTGGTAAAGAAGATGTATTTAAAATGAAGATTATCTATAAAAATGAGGAAGAAGTACTGAATTTAAAGATGGCAGAGGATGAGTAAAGAGAAGGCTTGTTGAAATGTTATAAAAATAATAAAAACATTTCGAAATCGACTAATACGTAGTATGATGATGGATGTACATACAGCGTGAAAGAGGTATAGAGATGGTTTTATTAGGAACGCTTGCAAATGGATTAGGCATTATTGTTGGAACGCTTTTAGGGAGCTTATGTCGGAACATTCCTGAAAGCATGAAAACTACCGTCATGCAGGCAATCGGATTAGCAATTGCGGTATTAGGAATTCAGATGGGCATGAAAAGCGAGCAATTTTTACTCGTGATTTTAAGCCTTGTTATTGGTACAGTAGCTGGTGAAGCGTTGAAGCTAGAAGAGAAGCTTTCGTCAATTGGCTCTTGGATTGAAAGCAAGGTAGGAAGCGGTCAAGGAAGTGTTGCTGAAGGCTTTGTAACGGCAACATTAATCTTCGTTGTGGGAGCAATGGCCATTATCGGTGCTCTTGATAGTGGTATTCGCGGCAATCATGACGTGTTGTATACAAAAGCCGTAATGGACGGATTTATCTCGCTGTTACTAAGTACAACGCTTGGGATTGGCGTTATTTTCTCAGCCATAGCTGTTGTTTTATATCAGGGATTAATAGCTGTTTTTGCTGCACAGATTGATCGATTAGTTCCAGATGCACTGATGGATCAGCTTATTATCGAAATGACGGCAACCGGTGGCATTATGATTCTAGCAATCGGCTTAAATTTAATTGGAATTACCAAAGTCAAGGTGGCCAATTTGCTGCCGGCAATCGTTGTTGCTATTTTATTAGTGACGGGAATATATGCTTGGATGTAGTAGACCTTTTATCAGAAGGTCTACTTTTTTGCTGGAAAATATGGATGAAAAGCTCGTTCTGTTGTGATCACTATATAAAATACGCGTACGGGGAGCAGTGAGGTGCTTTAAGTAATCCGTTTGAAAAAATCAGAAAATCTAAAAAAGAGGTAAGTTAGAAGCATTGCTATCGTAGATTAAGTAACAAAGGATAGAAAAAGGAGGAAAAGCTTTGTACTTTCCGTCTAAAAAAGATTGGTGGTTGTCGTATCTAATTTGGGGCATAAGTATTGCGGTTTTAGTAGATGGAATTTTTGTGATGGGATGGGGGATTTTTATGGTTCCGTTTATTCAAGATCATTACTTCATCCGACTAGCTGTTTTAGCGTTTTTTGCAGCTTTCTTGCTTTCGATTTGGTTTCGCACAGGGTATTACCTCACAGGCCAAACGTTAACTATTTATTATGGGCCTTTTAAGAAAAAAATAAATGTAAAGGAAATTCGCAGTATTTGCTTTGTCAAAATACCGTTTATTGCGCCCGCACTTTCGACTCAACAAATTCAAATCAAGTACAGCAAGCGTAAAACGATACGGATTTCACCTCGTGATCCAGAGGTCTTTGTTCAGTTTCTAAAAGTAAGAGCCACGTTTACGATAAAAGCTTAAAAGAGGCGTAGTAAGCTTTATTAGCTTAGCACGCCTCTTTTTTAATGCAGACATTTTCGAATACCTCCGTATTCTATCAGCGGCTTTGACACATAGCCGTCTGCTTCGAGTAAATAAATAATTGTTGCAGTGACGTATGGTACGTGAGCAGGATGAAGATCTAAATATTTTGAGAGCTGCAAGGAAGTAACGTCTCCTTTAAAGATATCGTGTCGGTTCACACAGACAAACGGGTACACATGCTTTACGATTTGCTTAGCGGTTTCTAACATCAACAAATCAATCAGGCCTCCTAATTGTATTTTAATATAAAGATATTCAGGAGTTTGTGTATTGATGACACGTATTTTTATAAGATAACGCTTACAATTGTTGGTTTTTAATTTATATGAAGATAATAAAAGAAAAAAGTAACCTGTTGAATAACTTCTTATACAGAAGCTATTCAGCAGGTTACTGCAAATGTTTCTTGCTCCAATCCCCCATGCTTTTGCATATGCTACTGGTGAAGAAGGTATTACTAAGCTACTAGCTGGAAAGAAAGGTCTTATCATTAATACCCACGGAACACCAAGCGCTGTTTATGATGAGATAGACATGACGACTGGATTAAAAATCACGTCAGATGTAGGGGTTTTTGATTTTACAAGAATTGAGCCTGTTGATCATTTATTATTCGGAAGTATCGGCTATTTAGATAAGGAAGGCTACAAAAAAATCTTTACTCAAATTAATGAGACGATTGATCGTCACTTCTCATAATTGTAAGCTAAGCACTAGAACCAACAGGGTTTTGGTGCTTTTTCTATTATTTGCTTTTTTTTAATGCGTATATGGATTAAAATGGAACTAAAAGAAAGGAAATGGAAATATGAGCTGCAAAATCATTTTTTTCGACGTTGATGGTACGCTAACGCATCACAAGAGCGGCGAAATACCTGAGAGTACAAAGCGTGCCATCAGTTTATTAAGAAATCTTGGCATTATTATTGTAGCAGCTACTGGACGCCCACTCTCTATGTGCGAAGAATTAAAAGAGCTAGGTATTGATGTGTTTATTACTGCAAATGGTGGTTATGTGACTTATCAGAATGAAGTTATACATAAAGTGAGTATGAGCAAGTCCAACGTAAAAGAGCTAGTAGAATTCTCAGATTCCAAACAGCATGCCCTATCTTTTTACACGAAAGGCTTTCACATGAACGGAGTACAGGAAGAGGGTGTTTTAGCTGCTTTATCCGAAACCTTGTCGCTTCAAACCTATCCAGACACTCATCCTTCCATTTACGAAGAAGAAATCTATTTACTTTGTCTGTTTGGAACGGATGAAGTGGTGAATCAATACAGAGCTAGATTTCCTCACTATACGTTTCGTCGCTGGCACCCATATGTGGTAAACGTATTGGAAACAGACGTATCAAAGTCGCAGGCGATTGTAAAAGTGTTAGAGTACTTTAAGATACAACCTTCTGAGGCGATGGCTTTTGGGGATGGTGACAATGACATTGATATGCTTGAAACTGTAGGTGTTGGTGTTGCGATGGAAAATGGTAGTCAACGCTTAAAGGAAATAGCTGATTTTGTGACGAAAAAATCAGATGAAGATGGCGTGGAGTTTGCCCTTAGACATTATAACCTCATTTCACAATAAGAAAGAAGAGAGGACGTGTACAATGAACCAACCAATTCGAAAGCTTACTATAAAAGATTTAAAGCCTGCAGCTAAGCTGTTTGCGCGTGTATTTAACGAGGAACCTTGGAATGAACCATGGACGCTTCAAAGCTCTTATAAGCGGTTAATGGATATTAGCTTAACGCCTGGCTATCTAGGAATTGGTTATTTTGAAGACGAAAATGGTCCGCTTCTAGGCTTTATCGTGGGAAATGAAGAGCAGTGGATAAACAATAAGTATTTTTATCTCAACGAAATTTGTGTGGATACCAATGCTCAAATTAGCGGTATTGGGACGAGCTTATTAGAATTTCTAAAAGTACAGCTCAAACAGCAAGCAGTAGCACAAATCTACTTATCTACTGAAAAAGGTCACCGAAAGCCAGCAGCTTTTTTTCAAAAAACGAGTTTGAATTGAATGAAGAACGTGTTGTGATGAGCTTAGAGCTAGAATAATACAGATGGGAATGAAACGTACCTATGCATTCTGACTTATAGGAGGAACCGGCATGAGAAAATTTTTCCTGTTAATCAACTTCTGTTTTGCTATATTACTAGCAGGCTGTAATAGTAACGAATGAATTGATAGCTATGTAGTCATAAATAATACCGAATTAATTGTAGTTGAAAGCCCTGATGGACAGAAGAATGTTTTAGAAATGGTAAAAGAATAGGACGATTTAAAATGAAGAAAAAAGTAGTTAAGATTTTACTGGTTATGAGTGTAGGAATGAACGCTTACTGGCTGGTTAAGCATTATGCTTTTGATAGGATGTATGATCCCGATGAAAAGGAACAAATCATTCTAAATGAAATGATTCAAAGAACAATTGAAAGTAAAGACTATCAAGAGATTGCTAAAACAAAAGATATTAAATCTATAGAAAGCAGCATGGATAAAAATAAAGGTGGCAGATATCCATATTATTTTAATGTAAGCGTTCGAACAACTGAAGGTACATATTTGTTTGGCTGTAGTGATGAGCAGTGTACAGATATCGAAAAGTATGGAGAAGCTTATTCGATTTATCAAGATGAAAAGCCGAGACTACCTCTAGAATAGTGCTGACAAAACCATAAGAGTATAGAAAATAAGTATTTAAGCCAATGATCTATTCACACAATTTAGAGGTTGGTTTAGAAAGTATGAGCTGTTTTTAGAAAAGATGTTACAGCTGTTTTTCGTGAAGAAATGATAGAAAAAGCTTTTAAGAATTTGGTTCTTAAAAGCTTTTTTATGTACTCTGAACCACTAACGTCGCATAAATATTGACTGAATTTTCTGTTTTATTATTTTTCCGTTTGAGAAGAAAAATGAAGACACGTGAACAGAGGTAGTAATCATCCATTTTTTCACTATAACCTTTGGCGAGGGCGACAGAGACGGTTAAACCTTTACGGGACAGCTCTTCCTGCTATTTTTCGAATCCAAATGTGTGCGGATTTCCACGGTGCTGCTTTTAACAACCGACTAATTTGTAAGTACGTCCGTGAACTGTTTGTACCCAACTGAGCCAGTACGTTTAAACAGTAGACAATCATCGCGATGTACACTTGATTATGGACAGCTTGTTCGCTTTGTCCGTAGAAC
>NZ_KQ758741.1:0-5130 GCF_001457055.1 Priestia veravalensis
AATACATAAAAGCGAAGCTTTCGGAAGAAGAAACGGCTAAAATTTATCGTCAACGTAAAATGGACGTGGAGCCAGTTTTTGGATTCTTGAAGGCTAATTTAGGTTTCACACGATTTTCTGTTCGTGGGAAATCCAAAGTCGAAAACGAAACCGGCCTCGCACTAATGGCCGTGAATATACGAAAATATGTGGCAAGGGGGTGAGATCTTGCCTTTATATCTTTAAAATAATTGAAAAAAGGCGAAGTCGCACCGGCGACTTCACCTTTTTTCGATTATAGAGACCTTTTGTCCCAGCCTCATTTATCGCTTTTTTAAGAAATGTCTGCTAAATTAATGTTGACAGAAGATAACCATTCGTTTTATAATTATCTCGAATTCAAGATAATAACAACTTCTTTTTACAGCTTACAAAAGTTGAATGCATATTTTTTTCGGCAAATATCTCGAATTCAAGAATTATGATATAGAGATTGGCGTTTATGCATTTTATTACCGTGGAATTAAATAGTAAAACGAAGTAGGAGTGAGTTCATTGCTATCAATTGATCCATCTGCACAAACGGAAAGAGAAAACTATAAGTTTCTAACCGGAAGTATTATTCCAAGACCGATTGCTTTTGTGACAACTCAGTCATCAAACGGAATCGTCAACGCAGCGCCTTTTAGTTATTTTAATATCGTCTCTGCAAATCCGCCGATGATTTCGATTTCAGTTCAGCGTAAAAGCGGCGAAATGAAAGATACGGCAAGAAACATTATGGAGAAAAAAGAGTTTGTGATTCACATCGTCGATGAAGACAATGTCGAGCAGGTGAATATGACGGCAGCTAACCTGCCGGCTGACGAAAGTGAGATTGAAGTAGCTAAATTAATGTTGACCGAAAGTGAAAAAATTTCGGTACCTGGGGTAAAAGAAGCAAAAATTCGCTTTGAATGCATACTTGAACAGGCAATTTCATTAGGAGAAGGTGAAGAAACAAGTACCGACTTGCTTATTGGAAAAGTTGTTCAGTATCACATTGAAGATCAGCTATATGATAAAGGGCGAATTGATCCACACGGTCTTAAAGCTGTTAGCCGCTTAGCCGGCAATGACTACGCTAAGCTTGGTAAGACTTTTACAATTGCACGACCAGAATAATAACAGTTCAATGAGAAACAATACATCTTAGAAATAAAACAGAATACCGACTTAAGGGGGTGATTTTACTCATCCAGATGAAACAGCGGTATGAATACGCATATAGAGGTGAAGAAAAATGGGATTTTTAGATAAATTATTTGGAACATCGACTAAGGAGGAAGAAAAAATGGAAAATGTAAAATTAGCGGTTATCTACTATAGTTCAACAGGTACAAACTACCAAATGGCGCAGTGGGCAGCAGACGGTGCAAAAGAAGCAGGTGCAAATGTAAAAGTATTAAAAGTACCTGAAACAGCTCCACAAGCAGCAATTGATTCAAATCCAGCTTGGAAAGCACACGTAGAAGAAACAGCTGCTGTACCAGAAGTAACGCTTGATGATTTAGAGTGGGCTGATGCAATTATCTTTAGCATTCCAACTCGTTTCGGAAACGTACCAGGACAAGTTAAGCAGTTCTTAGATACAACGGGTGGACTGTGGTTTAACGGTAAATTAGCAAACAAAGTTGTTAGTGCGATGACATCTGCACAAAACGCACACGGTGGTCAAGAACAAACTCTTTTATCTCTATACACAACAATGCATCACTGGGGCGCGCTTGTTGCATCACCAGGATACACAGATCCAGTCATTTTCAGTTCAGGTGGGAACCCTTACGGAACAAGCGTAACGGTTGATCAAAATGGGAAAATGGTTGAAGATGTGGAAGCAACAGTGAAGCATCAAGCAAAGCGTACAGTAACAGTAGCTGGATGGGTAAAGCAAGGTAATCAATAATAAAGTAAAAGCTCAACGTTAACCAAACGTTGAGCTTTTTTTGTCTATATAAGCATTTAATAAGAGCTGAACATTTCCTCTTCAACAGCGTTCATAATATGAAAGGCTCCGCGTGATTTGTTTGAACAGATAACGGCAGTGACAGCTGACTTTGGATAAAAAGCAGAGTGAAAGCTAACCCCTGGGTCATAACCCATAATATGATATTTGAAAATAGCTCTTTCTCTTTTCTCTATCCACACCCCATAGCCATAAAAACTATTTTCATTATTGGTTTCAGTATGAGGGGTAAGCAAACGCGTAGTATATTTCTTACTGAGTAGCTGATGATTCAAAAGAGAGTTCCACAAGCGGTTCATGTCACAAACCGTTACGAACGCCCCGCCATCTGCACCTCCCTTAGCAGGAAGGGAGTAAATATTTGTTTTCCACTTGTCGTCTGGAAAGTCAATGTAGCCAAGTGCTGTATGATTTGGCAGAGCGTCGAGTTCAAAATAGCCAGAGCTTGTCATATGTGCTTTATGTAGGATCTCTTTTTCTACGTATGTATGAAATGAAAGCTGAGTTGTTTGCTCTATAATTAAGCCGAGTAGGATATAACCGGCATTATTATAATGAAACTGCTCTTCAACTTTATACTTCATCGGTTCATACTGGAAAAAAGGAAGAAATTCTTCTAAGTTTCTTATTTTGTACATTGGGGTTTTTGTCCACAACTCTTCAAAATCATCCATCACTTCTTCATCAAAATAGTCAGGTATTCCAGCTGTATGCGTTAAAAGGTGATGAACAGTAATGGTTTCATCAAAATGAGGAAAATCAATATCAAGGCACTCTTTTAATCTTGTTTCAAACGAAAGGACGCCTGCTTCTACAAGCTGACAAATCGCAATAGCTGTAAAGAGCTTACAGCCAGATGCAATACCATATCGCGTAGCAAGGCTATTTTTTATTTGATCAGCTCGATTGGCATAGCCGTAGCTACTTTCAGCTAGTATATGGTGTTCATCTTTAATAAGAATACTTCCAGAAAAGTTAACTTTCTTTTGGGTATCGCTAATAACGCTTAAAATATTCGTATTCAATGTAGTTCCCTCCGCCATCGTTCACATCTTTTGACATCATGTAATTCTTTCTTTATGTAGTTACATATTGTGATTGGGATTTCCTGCTAGGTAGAGTAAGAAGAAGATTAAAGATAAGTGAAGTATAAAAAAAACAGGTCCTGTTGATGGACCTGGCTCTTGAAAGTATTTAAAAGGAGTAAGTTTCACCATCTTCTGGAATGAGGAGCTTATCCGTTATTTCATGCTTAATGGCAAACTGCTTTAATTCAGCTCTTGATAGCGTCCAATGATTTACGGCTTCCATATGAACGGAAATAATAGTTGCTTTAGGAGCAAACTGATGAACATGCAGGATGTCTTCTTTCCCCATTACAAGTGAGCCGCCTTCAAGGAATTGATTATCTCCACCATTTACAACAATAACGTCTGGCTGGTGGGCTGAGAGATTCTCTTTTACTCCTTCATACCAAACTGTATCACCTGCAACGTACAGCGTTTTTTCATCTTCATGCTTAAAGACAATTCCACACACTTCCCCAGTTAGCTTAAGAATCTCACCGCGGCCATGTTCACCTTTTGTTTTAATTAGCTGTATGCCTGCAAATTTTGTCTGTTCAGTTAACACTTCAATGTTTGTAAAACCAGCTTTTTTACTTCAGCTTTATCCGCTTCATTTTGTACGAATAACTTTATATCTTTGTCTAACAGTTCTTTAGCAGTCTCATCAAAATGATCTAAGTGCAGGTGAGTGAGAATCACTGCATCTACATTTAATAATTGTGTTACAGGTACTGGTAGAGGCACAAGTGGATTAGGTTGATCTTGTCGTACAGAGTTTGGAAATGGAGGGTACGTACCTTGATCCGCTAACATAGGATCAATTAAAAAGGTTTTATTCGCATAGGTAAGAACAAGAGTTGCATTTCGAATTTGTTGGATCTTCATGTTTTTAGCTCCTTTTCTTTAATTTACGTATAGTTTATAGTAAAAGTAACCCAATATTACATAGTGAAAATCAAGTGTTTTCACCGTTTTACTTGATTAATGAAAGGATTTGAAATTATGTTAGACCAAACCGACTTGTCCATACTAAAAGAGCTATCCAAAAACAGTCGGATTACGATGAAAGAGCTGGGTGAAAAGGTACATTTAACTGGACAAGCAGCTGCATCGAGAGTCTTAAAGTTAGAGGACGCTGGTATTATTGAGCAGTATACGATTAAAGTAAATCAGCAAAAGCTTGGCTATCATGTTCATGCAATGATCACTATTTATACAACGAGTCCTTATCATGAGCCTTATTTATCGTTTATTAACACGCAGCGTGACTACGTCGTTCACAACTATAAAATTAGCGGGAGACGGCTGTTATCTATTAGAATGTAATTTTCCTTCCAATCAAGAGCTGGACCAATTTTTAGAATCTTTAAACGGTCATGCTAACTATAAGCTGTCTATAATTATTAACAAAAGCTGACTAAAAAAAATTGCGCTGAATAGTTTAATACAGAATGTAAAACTCAAATAATGCAGCAGGGGGATACGATGAGAAAAGTTTCTTGGTTAAGCATAGGAGTGTTTTTAATCTTTATCGTCACTGCGTGTATAGCTGAAGATTATGATGTGGGTCCACCTACGGCGCATCTCTACGCAGAAAATGCTTCGTCTGTAAGGTTAACAGAAGCGAATATTAGCTGGGCTTCATCAAGCGGAGATGTAAGTAAAACGGTAGATGATATTTGGGAGTTCGCCTTATCACAAAAGGACATTAACGCTTCTAGAAATGAAAAAGTATTTCTAGATTTTGAAGAAAACAAAGAAAACGGTGGAGATATTTGGACGAACCCAACTATAGCAGCTAATCTTTGGAAGGAAGAGCAAAAGGTTGAACTTAAAATGAATGAAAATCGAGAATTTGAAATGCCTAAAAGTACAGGTAGATATGTGTTGGAAGTTACCTTTACAACCTCAAGTGGTACTGCTCAATACGTAGGAAGTATACTTGTTAAATAATATGTTGAATGCAAAGAGGCTGGGACATAAGTAATTCAGCCAATGATAAACCTGAACGATTGAGAGTTTCTCACTTTTAATCGTTCAGGTTTTTTGTTGATTGTGAAAACAATGTTGGAAACAGGG
>NZ_KQ758742.1:0-4740 GCF_001457055.1 Priestia veravalensis
CTGCGCTCCAGAATCAGAGTAATCATCTGGAAGCAATGGAAGGTACCGAAGAAACAAATCAAATCGCTAATTCAGCTAGGGATTCCGAAGGAAGAAGCGAAAGGATTAACCTACTGTCGAAAAGGTTACAGGTATATAGGGCTATCAAAAGTCGTCCAAAGAGCAATCTCAAACAAAAGACTAAAGCAGAGGGGAGTACCCTCTGCCCTAGAACGTTACTTAAAAGTACACACTGTAATATAAATTGAAACGCCGTATACGAGACCCGTACGTACGGTGTTGTGAGAGGGGCGAAAATAAGTTAATTTATTTTCCCTCTACTCGATTGGTTTTTTGTTGTATATGCAACAAAAATGAGATGCATTATATATAAATATTTTGTTGTGAATACAACAAAATGGAGGTGTGTCAATGTGGAGATTTTACGCGAAATTGGGATGATTGCAAGAGCGCTTGATTCTATCAGTAATATTGAGTTTAAAGAGTATGATCTTACCAAGGGCCAATATTTGTATCTTGTTCGGATTTGTGAAAATCCGGGAATTATTCAAGAAAAGCTAGCAGAAATGATAAAGGTTGATCGAACAACGGCAGCTCGCGCTATAAAAAAATTAGAGATAAATGAATTTATTGAAAAAAAAGAAGATGTCCATAACAAAAAGATAAAAAAGCTTTTTCCAACTGCAAAAGGCAAGAGTGTCTTTCCTATTATTAAAAGAGAAAATGAGTACTCAAATGAAATGGCTTTAAACGGATTTTCAAATCAAGAAATGGAAGTGATGGTGGACTTACTTCAACGAGTAAGAAGAAATGTTGAAAAGGACTGGGAGTTTGTTAAAAAAGGAAATAAGAGAATGTATTGAGAAAGTTGAGAGGAAAGGTAGGAGTAACATGAACATAAAAATTAAGCCGTGCAATTATGAACAATTAGATCAGCTCCAAACTATTAGCTATGAAACGTTTGATGAGACGTTTCGACATCAAAACTCTCCTGAAAACATGAAAGCGTATTTAGAAAAAGCATTTACCTTACAGAAGCTAGAAAAAGAGTGGGCTACTGCTTCTTCACGCTTCTTTTTTCTTTATCATGATGACGAGCTAGCAGGATATTTAAAAGTCAACGTGGGTGAAGCTCAGTCTGAAGCACTGGGAGATGATGCGCTTGAAATTGAAAGAATCTATATCCGAAAAAACCATCAAAAACATGGTCTTGGTAAGAAGTTGTTTAATAAAGCGGTTGAGGTCGCTTTAATGTTAGATAAACAAAAAATTTGGCTAGGCGTTTGGGAGAAAAATGAGAACGCGCTTGCTTTTTATAAAAAAATGGGATTTGTTCAACAAGGCCAACACTCTTTTTATATGGGGGACGAAGAGCAAATCGATTTAATTATGGTTAAATCACTGATCTAAATGATCTTTTTAAAAGGGGACTGAGGTAAATGTATATACCGAAGCATTACATGATTCAGAGTGAAGATATCATTTATGAGATTATTGATCAGCACGGATTCGGCACTTTATTTTCTCAGCATAACGGTGAGCCTTGTGCTACGCATTTACCACTGAATTTAAATAAGGAAGAGAAAACCTTATATGGGCATCTTGCTCGAGCTAATGAACAGTGGAAAGATGCTGTCGATCAACAAGTGCTGGCTGTTTTTCAAGGTCCACACTGCTATATTTCACCTTCTTGGTATGAGACAAACAAAGCTGTACCTACTTGGAATTACGTTGCTGTTCATGTATATGGACAGTTAGATATTATTAAAGATAACCGTACCATAGTTAAATCGTTAAGTAACTCTGTGGAGAAATATGAAAAACCCGAAAGTTCTTATCAGTTAAAAGATGTTGATGCTAGTTTCGTAGAAGGTTTAAGCAGAGGGATTGTTGCGCTTAAAATGAATATTACAAAAATTGAAGCGCAGGCCAAGCTAAGTCAAAATCATTCAGTTGAACGACGAAAAAGAGTGATTCAGCATTTAGAAGAGAGTTGTCAGCACGATAATATGCAAGTGGCAGAACTAATGAAGAGAGAGTTGTAATTAAAGGGATAAAATTTAAATTAAAAAAGAGTGATTGTTTTGTTGAATCACTCTTTTTTAGCTAATTAAGATAAAAGCTTTAAGACTAAAGCAGCTCGGAAAATGGTTATAACAAGGAAATAATAATACAAAGTGCGAGGAGTTTAAATTTCTTCAATAACTCGACACGGATTGCCCATTGCTAATGAATTTTCAGGAATTGATTTAGTCACAACGCTTCCAGCGCCAATAACAGAATTTTTACCAATGCTAATGCCAGGCAAAATTATTGCATTTCCACCAATCCAAACGTTATCATCAATAGTTACAGGTTTAGTCAAAGTACGATAAGGTGCCTCGTTTGCCTTATGGTTCGAATTAATTCGTTCAACTGCTTTTAAAGGGTGAGTCGCCGTATAAATTTGTACGCTTGGTGCAATTAGAACATTTTCACCAATGACAATTTTATTAGTATCTAAAAAGACGCAATTAAAGTTGATAAATGTATTTTTTCCAATTGAAATATTTTTACCGTAATCGCAAAAAAACGGCTTTTCAATCCAAACGTTATCGCCAACAAACTCACAAAGATTTTTTAATATACTTGTTTTATCAGCTTCTGGATTGCTACCAGGCTTATTAAATTCATCCATATAATAGCGTGCTTCTTGGGCCATCTTTAGTAACTCAGGGTCTCTAGCGTTATAATTTTCACCGTTTAGCATTTTTTCTTTTTCAGTCATGGTTTAGCTCCTTATTAGATGAGATATGTATCATTCAATTAATAGTTTATCCACTTTAAAATAAAAAAGCGAAAAGTAATGTTTGCTTTTAAGAAAATAAGCCTTTAGTAATAAATGACTTTTCCTTCAAAGTATTATGAGCTAATCGGTAAAGAGCTTTTCTAACTTACATGTAAGTAGAAGGCTCTTTTTTGTATTTAAAATAAGCTTGAAACCACACATCTAAATTTCTAGAATGACAGAAACATTGTGTTTAGCTCAGGGGTTCAAGTTGTTTGGGAAAAGTTTGCAAACTACTGGGATGTAGAGCAACGACATGATAAAAGGGTTATATGAAGCGCATTTGTCTGTAAAAGATCTATCGATTTCTATCTTGGTTTATGAGAAGCTAGGGTTAGAACTGGCTTGAAAAGATGATAATACCGCATTTTTTTGGATTAAAAAAGAGAGAAACTGGCTTGAGCTGTGGGAAGGGAATGACTATCAAACAGTATACCATCCATAACTAAGACACGTAGCATTTGAAGTAAGCTATGGTGGTTTACAGTAGTCTGTCCGTCGATGGCTTCGCTCACTTGGAATTGAAGTAGGACCATTTAAAAAGTAGCTTTGTTGAGGTTACTGAAGAGCTGAACAGCGTGGAAAGGAAAATAACAATTAAAGGGTGGACATACAAATATAAATAGAGGAGAACAAGATGCTTATATACGATAAAATCTACGGAGAGTTTGATATAACAGGAGTAGTAGAAGAGCTAATTTTAAGCGAGCCTGTGCAGCGCTTAAAGGAGATTCATCAAGGCGGGGCAAGTTATTTAATTAATAAGGAGTGGAACGTAACAAGATTTGAGCATTCTGTTGGAGTGATGCTCCTCATTAAAAAATTAGGTGGCTCTGTAGAAGAACAAATAGCAGGGCTGCTTCATGACGTATCCCACACGGCTTTTTCACACGTAGTAGATTATGTATTTGATAAAAGCAATGAAGATTATCATGAAGATATTTATGAAACAGTTATTTCTGAATCGAGTCTTCCAAGAATTTTAGCTAAGCATGGATATGATTATCGTGAAATTTTGCTTGATGAAACGAAGTGGACAATACTTGAGCAGTCAGCTCCTGAGCTATGCGCTGATCGCGTTGATTATACGCTACGAGACATGTATTCGTACGGTTATATCTCGCTGGCAGAAACACAGCGCTTCTTACAAGATATTGTGGTCATAAACGGAAAAATACACCTTCAACATATTGAAGTTGCCGAGTGGTTTGTAGAGACTTATTATAAAGAGGTAATTGATTTTTTTATGAATCCGTTAGGTATTTATGGTGGCGATCGGCTGGCAAAAGTATTAAAGCAGGCTTTAAATAAAAAAATCATTACCAAAGATGATTTTTTAACAACGGATGATCAGTTACTTCACAAAATAAAGGCTTCAAATGATCAAGAAGTAGTAAGTTTGTTAGGACAAATTCATCCAGATGTAGAGGTGGAAGTAAATGAACAAGAGTATGATATCCATCAAAAGAACAAAATTCGACTTATCAATCCATCTATCTGGATAAATAATAAATTTGTATCTGCTTCTGATTTATCTAATTATGTAAAAGAAATGAACGAAGTAGCGTTATTTAAAGCCGAAATCGGTATGTATGTAAAGCTAGTTAAAAGTTAATTTATGTTTTCTAACAAAAAAGAGTTTGGGACATAACAAAATGATTGCTTCTAAGAGACGAACAATAGCTGTTCCAATCTTTTTGGTTTGTCTGAACACGTTCGTTCCATTGCGCTACGGCCACTCGCTTTCCGCGGGGAGGAACCTGAGCTTCCTCGCTGCGCTGCGGGATCTCCGTTTTCCCTCTCTTTCCCGCAGGAGTCGAGTGTCCTACGCTCCATTCCACCCTGTTTCCAACATTGTTTTCACAATCAACCAAAAAACCTGAACGATTAAAAGTGAGAAACTCTCAATCGTT
>NZ_KQ758743.1:0-4659 GCF_001457055.1 Priestia veravalensis
AAATCGCTCATAATCTAAGTAACCACGATCAAAAACGTACATGCATTCTTTGTCGTCAACGAGTACCTCTAGCTGGCCACGATCGTGTTCTTTCGCATTTGTCAGCACCGCATTATCAGGATAGGAACAGCCTTTTTCTGCGTAAACAAGGCGCAAATGAAGCTTGATACCTGATTTTGTTTTGCGAAACTCCGCCCATTTGTGATTATTCAAATTGAGTGGCAACGTACTCGAATCAATGATTTTCAGCGGTGTTGTCGTTTTCCGGCGCTGCTCATATTGAGATTTCGCATGAATCTGAGCGACTAAATCCAGAAAAACTTGCTGGAACACGTCTGTTGGAATTTGATTTAATCGGCGGCCTAATTGCGAAAAGCTAATCGATTCTAAATCCGTTGCTTTTTGAAGGTCGTCTGAAAACAATGTCTCACTGACAGCACGTAAACTTTCGATTTCGTTGAGTTGTGCAAATACGAGTAATTTCAAGAATGAAGTGATGTGTAGCTTCTTTGTATAGTAATTTAAATGATGGGTTTCAACCAATTCCTCGAGTTTTGTGGAGAAAATCGGTGAAAACCATTGTTCAAATGATGTTTTTCGTGTAAACTTATCCATGCTTATGGTCCTTTGTATTGGATTTGGATGGTTTACTACCGCTCAACCAGTATAAAGGATTTTTTTATGTTTGGGTTATATTACAGAAAATTCAGATTTTTAGAAAGCGTTGAATTATTTTAATGCGACGCTAGTGAAAAAATGTATATAATCTATTTGTTTAGACAAGCTATTCAACGTATCTAGATGCACACAGAGATAGTCAAGCCCTTTATTAAGTAAACGTGAAAAATATCTATGGTACGTATTATACTGTCTCCCATCCCATTAAGTCTGGGAGACAGCCTTCCTTCATCAAAACTCTCCCCACCTAAGAAACATAGTTAACGTACAACATCCTTCTCCTTGAGACTGAGCAGGCATAATTAACAACAGACCATCTGGATTGTACTTGGCTGTTACAGATGTACTTATCCCTATCGATTTAATCAGGTTGTCGACCTGTATGTGATTTCCAGCCTGAGCTGCTGTCATCAAGGTCTGAGAAAACTTCGGTTCAGCTATTTTTTTCAATAAAGCATTTGCTTCAAGAGTAATTTTTTGAAGGGAACTGACAGAATGACTGAAAATAGAAGTATCAACTGACGGCGACTGTGGTTGACGATTCATTCGCTGCTGAAAATATGGATCATAATATGGATAATAATACATAAAACACCTCTTCATTTTACATAGTTACTTATTTTTATGTACTCTTTTCATGTTCGGTGAATGAAGGACTAGACGCCATACTCTTTACTTCTAGAATGCTGCTTCGTTGATCTTTTATATTTTTCATTTAGCACATGATTCAATTTATTTCACTTTTCATTTCATCTCCTAAATTTTGATTTTTAACATCAAAAAAGACACTAATCGCTACATAATGATTAGTGCCCTCTGGTCAGTTAGGGGAGAATTGATTTTTTAATCCTTTATCTCATTAATACATATTTCGAACAGCTCGAGCGTTATAGTTGTAATTCTTCAAGCTTTTTTTGTAAAGATGCGACCTGTCAGTCTAACTCTCTCAATCTTATTTCTTGTTCAACATTTTCTTGTTGTTCAGACGCCTGTTCTTCAATTACCTCATCAATCGCAAATTTTGCTGCATATGTCGCTATAATATCCGCTACAGTACCAAGTACGCAGATAATAAATATAGCTTTAAAAATAAGAATATAGATCATATTTACCTATTAGATAATAAAGAGATTAAGAGAAATCTTGAAAAAGGCAAAGGATTTGCCCTTACAGGAGGAATATTTAGTACTCTTGGTATTGGAATACAAGCTGTGATGTTAGCTTTGGCTATAATAGGTTACACGGCTGTCTTTTTTTAAAATATTTATGAAAATTTTTTCACTATTACTTTATAGTTATTACAAAATGAATAACATCCTACTCTTATGAGCAGATCTAGCATCCATAACTTTTTATTTTTTACCTTTTAGTTCTAGCAGTATAGGTGCTATATTTAGTAAAATAGAAACAATTGTTAAAAACCATACTGCCTTTTCCATAGTAGGAACAACATCCATTAAAGCTGACCAATCTTCCCCTTTCACCCAATCAGATACAAGGCTATGTTCTGCACAGAGTGTCAGTGCCGTGAATGATAATCCCATCGCCATCGCAAGTTTATAATCTTTTCCTGTTTTATACATATACAGATTTATAATAGTTGCTACTATGGCAATAAGCCCTAATATTAACCACATAATAATGCCTCCATTATATTTTATTTATGTTGAAAATATAAATTAAACGGTCTAGTTATCCTATTTTACAGTCGTATCTGATAGCTATACAAACACACTTTTATATAATACCATAAAAGGTAAATTATTACTTATTGTAATAAAAAAGATTTTTTATTTCTACAGTTTTTACTATCAAAATGGAAAGATAGCTCCATAAAAAGACGCCTCGATACATTATGCCAAGCTGTTTCCTAACAATTAATATTGACTTTTTTATTGATCGCATTGCTATAAGAGAACTGGTGTATGAAATAAGTTTCACCTTATCAAAGTTTTCTAGAAATCATATTTCGCAAATTATTAATTGATTCGTGGATGCTTGTGGTCAAAATGTGGTCACATAAAGTTACTTATTTATTAATTACGCATCGTTTAACGATAACCTATTAATTAGGGCTCTCTAAAAAATTATTTAGATGAGTTTCAACTTTAACTTTTATATCAATAAGTGACTAACTAGTTAAGTCCCTCTTACCAACAGATTTTCGCAGGAAATAGATTTTGTTAAAAACAATGTAGTGACTACAAAAAATATTAACATTTACCTTTAACAGACTCATTAACATAAAACGTGTTCTCGGTACTAAACAATAAACAAAGCAAAAAATAATAATGATATTTCTTGCTTTGTTTAGAATCTCTATCTCCAACTTTATTCTTCTTTATATAATTTCTTCAATAAACCAATATGTGCTTGATGATAACGACTGTGATCAGCTATATGCCAGATCCCCCAACGAATTGTAGCTGTTTTTCCATTCTCATATGAGACTACATTATTTAAATCCTCTTCAGATAACTTCGTGCATTCTAAACGAAACATTGTTTGAACCTTATCATAGCTATCTATTAAATCAATAATAGTTGTATCTTTTATAAAAGGTATTTGACCTGCTGAATCAACTAAAGGACCGTATTCTTTTTGAAGACTAGAGGGTATTTGTTGATTCTTAAGTCGGTAGACCCAATGCAAGTCTACAACAGCTAAATGCCTCAATAATTGTCCAATACTGTTCATCTTGTTTTCAGTACCTTTGTAGAGTAATTCTTCCTGATTTACATCCTTTACAAGAAGTTTTAACCTTTCATATGTATCTGAAACAGTAGCGTATAAAAGAGCAACTGAAGGTTCCATTTCATTATCCAAGTGTAAATCCATTAACAACTATATCTCCCCCTTTATGTAATTAAATTCCTTGTAATTACATTTTATCATCTCATGATGCTTGGTCATAAATATGATATATGAACCTAGTTATCATAATGGATTTTCTAGGCACAAAAACAGGCTTCAAGTTCTCTTAAAGCCTGTTTTACTTACCTTTCTTCTTTAAAATCCTTTTTTATAGTCCAAAACGTTTTCTTTAAATCATCATAAAAAAACATCGTTAAGAATCCTAGTATTGTAACACCAGCTGAAAATGCACCTAAATCTAAAAATAATCCTACAAATACAAGAATGATTCCAATCATAAAACCAGGGTCTGATAAATCCTCAATTTTATTCTTTTTTTGATCTATTACTATTTTTTTCTGAAAAGAATGATCACCTTTAATTAGTTCATCTAACGTCACATTATATAAATCACTTAGCTTAATAAGATTTTCAATATCGGGATACCCTTTATTATTTTCCCACTTATATACAGCTTGCCTAGATACATTCATTTCTTGGGCCAATTCTTCCCTAGAAAGATTTTTTTCTTCCCTTAGTCTTTGCAATTGTTCTCCTAAGTTCAACTTAACCACCTCTTACGCCCACTTTATAACAAATATGTAAAAACTTCCACAAACGCTTAGTAGTAGGCTGTAAACCATTGGTTAACATAATCCAGATTCCAGGAACATAAAAAAACTAAAAAATACTATAAAAAGAAACTTTTTACAATTAGATCCGTAATATATATGAAAGCTAATATATATTGGATGGTGAAAAGAATGAACAACCAAGTACTAACTCTCGTACTTATATTATTTATATTTTCTCACTAGCGTCGCATTAAAATAATTCAAAGCCCTTTATAAATCTGAATTTTCTGCAATATTATTCATGCACAAAAAAATCCTTTATAATGGTTGGGTGGTAATAAACCATCCAAATCCAAAATAAAGGACAATAAGCATGGATAAGTTTACACGAAAAACATCATTTGAACAATGGTTTTCACCGATTTTCTCCACAAAACTCGAGGAATTGGTTGAAAGCTATCAATTAAATTCCTATACAAAGAAGCTGTACATTGCTTCATTCTTGAAATTACTCGTATTCGCACAACTCAACGAAACCGAGAGTCTGCGTGCA
>NZ_KQ758744.1:0-4390 GCF_001457055.1 Priestia veravalensis
TCTCAATCGTTCAGGTTTATCATTGGCTGAATTACTTATGTCCCAGCCTCTTTATTTTAGTTGAAGGCTATTCCTTTTTGTTTAGTTGGATAGTAAAAGTCAAAATCATACTCTTGCTCAACAAAAACTTGATACCATAATAGAAATATTAGTATCGTCCATATCTTCCTGCTGTTATCAAACTTGCCTAATGCATGTTGTTCAATAAGGTCCATCACAGCATCCTTTTTGATTAAATGCTCTGTATCGCTATTCGTCACTAAATCTGTAGCCCAATCATAAAGCTCATTCTTTAACCAATGGCGAATAGGAACAGGAAAGCCTAGTTTCCGGCGTGTAAGAACGTGATCAGGAACAATACCTTCAGCTGCCTTACGTAAAATATACTTAGTTGTGTTATTAGCAATCTTTAGATTCGTAGGAATTTTGTTTGCAACTTCAAAAACCTTATTATCTAGAAATGGTACACGTAACTCTAATGAATGCGCCATAGTCATCTTATCAGCTTTTAGTAAGATGTCACCTCTTAACCAAGTATGAAAGTCTATAAACTGCATTTTGCTCACATCATCATAATCGTGGGCTTTAGAATAATATGGTGATGTAATATCTGTGAACTCAATATATTCCTTGTATGATGACATAAGTGTTGACTTTTCAAGCTCTGTAAAAATTTTAGCATTACCAATATAACGTTGTCGAAGTGGCGTCGTTCCACGCTCCAACAAACTTTTACCCCTTACACCTTGTGGAATTATATTACTTATTTGATTCAAGACATCGTGAAGTCCTGAAGGAATATGTTTAAAGAACCTTAAAGAATGAGGTTCTCTATAGATATTATAGCCTCCAAATAGCTCATCCGCACCTTCACCAGAAAGAACAACTTTTACATGTTTTCTTGCTTCACGTGCTAAAAAGTATAAAGGAACAGCTGCTGGATCCGCGAGAGGATCATCTAAATGCCATACAATCTTTGGGAGTTCATGAACAAATTCATCCGGCGTTATTGTATATTGAATATTTTCTACACCCAATTTATCTGCTGTCTCTCTTGCTATATCCATTTCACTATACCCATCTGTTTCGAATCCTACAGAAAAAGTTTTTAAATTAGGGTGAAACTCTTTGGCAATAGATGCAATTAAACTGGAGTCTATTCCCCCAGAGAGGAAGGAACCTACTGGAACATCACTTCTCATATGCATTTTCACAGAATCAATCATAGCTTCTCTTATTTCTTTAACAAATTCATCCTCTGTTTTATTTTTTGGAGAAAAATAAGCTTCACAATATTGTTGAATCTTCATGGACTGATTTAACTTCTTTGTAAAATAATGCCCAGGTTGCAGCTTTTTAATATCAACATCCATCGTTTCAGGTTCAGGAACATATTGGTAACTAAGATAATGTTGAAGAGAAGTTTGAGAAATAATAGGCATTGTTTTGGTCTCTAAAAGACTCTTTTTTTCTGAGCCGAAAAATAATTTATCATCCCTTTCAAGATAATAAAAAGGTTTTATTCCAAATGGATCCCTTGCTCCAAACAAAACTTGTTCACGCTTGTCCCAAATTACAAATGAAAACATTCCTCTTAGTTGCTTTAGAGCATTCTCTTTTTCATCTTTATATAAAGCTAATAATACTTCGGTATCTGAAGAAGTTTGAAACTCATATCCTTTTTTAGTTAAGCTTTCTCTAATTTCTACATAGTTGTATATTTCACCATTAAATACAATCCAGTAATTTTCATCATCATAAGAAAGAGGCTGATTACCATTTTCTAAGTCAATAATACTTAATCGACTAAATCCCAAATATACATACTCGTCTTGATAATAACCTTGACTGTCAGGGCCCCGGTGATAAATCATTGAATTTAATTGCTTTATATCTACGTTATGTGAAATCTTTTTAAATGATGGAGAAGAGTTTAATACATATCCAACATATCCACACATTTTGCTCACCTGCTTATATTAAATTTCCTAAAAGGTGGTATCTTGGAACTTACCACTCTAAATGAAATTTAACAATTAAATTTGTAGAATGTATGGAGGAACAAAAAAATTTTTATGCTTTTGGAAATTAATCATAATAGAAAAGGTCTGATAATAAACATACTGTTTGTTAAATTGGTTTTTAACTAATAAGGAAGTACACACCAGATCTAGTTAGTATTTCTTATATTTAAAATTCTCGACAATTTTTCACACTTTTCAATTAAGATTAATAAGGAGTCTATTCAAAAAAGGAGATGGGAGCAATGAGAAAACTAACGTATATGCTAGCTATAACTACGACGTTGTTAAGCGCATGTTCATCAGGAGAAGAAGGCAAAGAAAAAGCATTTCTAACTCCTTTAAAAGATGAGAAGATTGATCATATTCATGGAGCTGGATATCCAGGGAATGATGAAGGTTTATACATAGCGACTCATCATGGAGTGAAAATTTATCGTAATGGAAAGTGGTATGAGACAATTGAAAATAATCATGATTATATGGGATTCCAAGCTACTAAAGAGGGATTCTATTCAAGTGGTCATCCTGAAGAAGGATCAAATCTTAAAAACCCTTTAGGATTAGTGAAAAGTACAGATAAGGGAGAAAAATTAAAAAAAGTAGCTTTTTACGGAGAAAGTGACTTTCATTATTTAGCTACAGGCTATAACAGTCCAGCCATTTATGTGGTTAATTCTCAGCCTAATTCCAAAATTGGACAAGGTCTTTACTTCTCAGAGGACAAAGGTGAAACATGGAATTTAAGTCAGTTAAATGGAATGCCCCAGACTCCTGCCAATAGTATAGCTGCTCATCCAGAAGAAGTTGGAACTATAGGGATTGCTACACAGCAAGGACTTTATCTTTCAAAAGATAAAGGTAATAATTTTAAATTATTTTCACAGGTCCAAAATGTAACAGCTTTATCTATCAATAAAGAGAGTGTTATATATTCTACTCTTAGTAACCAAAAAAGCGCGTTAATTAGTAAACCTCTTAACGGTAAAGAAGCAGAAGAAGAAATAGCTATTCCTTCATTAGATAAAGATGATACTATTCTCTTTATTAATGTTAATCCTTTTAACCCATCAAAAATGTCTTTTATAACAAAGGGAAACGATATCTATCTCACAGAAAATGGCGGAAGAAAGTGGAATAAAACCCTTGAGGATGGAAAGATGACAAAATCCTGATTCTTTTTCTGTTTTATTTTTTATGTAAAATGGGGGCGTTCTAAATTGTACAATATTCTTACGAAAGTTAGCCAGTTATTTAGCGAACCATTTCGCAATATGGCATATACAGCAGAATCATTCCCAGTATTGTTTGCACTTTTTTTGGGAATTGTAGGTGCTATAGCCCCGTGTCAATTTACAAGTAATATTAGTGCATTTGTACTTTATGCAAATGAATCATTAAAAAGAAAAAGAGAAGTTTGGAAAGACCTTTTATTATATGTTTTAGGAAAGATACTAGCATTTTCTTTATTAGGCTTATTCACCTGGTGGATAGGCCAGGAATTTCAACGTAATTTAACGCTTTATTTTCCATATGCAAGAAAGTTTATAGGTCCACTCTACCTTATAATAGGTTTCTATTTATTAGGCTTATTTAAGCTAAAGGGGAACTTTAATTTATCCCCTATCTTTAAAAAGAAAAATAGTTTATTAAGTTCTTTTCTTTTAGGATTTAGTACCTCGCTTGCTTTTTGTCCTACTATGTTTGTAATTTTTTTCGTTACACTAATGCCAACTGTATTAAATGTTAACTATGGAGCTATTTTACCAACAATTTTTGCTATAGGAACAGCTATTCCATTTTTAATAGGAATTTCTCTTATCTTCTATCTGAATCTAAATTCTATAGTTTATAAAAAAGGACGTAAAATAGGATATGTAATTCAGAGAATAGCTGGAGTTTTTTTATTAATCATAGGTGTTCTAGACATTATAACTTATTGGTAAAAATTCTAGCAATCAGATACACAGACTAAAAAGAAGTTTGTACACATATACATGTATAAACTTCTTTTTAGGTTGGGGTGAAATTAGTGACAATATCGTTTTATATCATGATTATAGTGTAAGCCCCCATTCAAACAACGCATATAAACACGCAGCACCTTCTGGTACGATACATGTATGAATCAAAGGAGGTGCATGTCTTATGCCACAACAAAAATTAACGATTGTCCCCGTCACACTACACCCAGATACTAAACATTCTTTATCATCCACTTCTTCAAAAGATCCTTCAATAAGCATTTGCACGATCAAAACGGCAAACGCGGAAATATCCTTCTATGGCGGCGTAGGTGAGCACGTTATCCAAACCGTTATGAGGGAGTTGAAACATCTGTGAAATACGATTATACAAGTGTGAAAAAT
>NZ_KQ758745.1:0-4350 GCF_001457055.1 Priestia veravalensis
TTTCCGGAACACATGAAAAAAACGAGCCCTTGATACACAAGGGTTCGTTTGCTTTTTAAATTTATGGTTTATGCAGCTTTTTATACATCGTTGATTTATCAATGTTTTCATTCCTTTTTAACTAATAGATCTTGTATGAAAAGTAGCCTTTTTATGCATATGCCCCATCATCCCCTCGTTAAATAGGAGAAGGAGTAGAAAATAAAAAAGTTATTGCTAACTACATAATTACTAACGTAATTTATAATACCTACCAATAACAATCTTGAAAATGATCCCCTACTTAAGCTTATCTTTAAGAAACATTTGTAGTTGCCTATATAACAGACATAAAGACTCTGTCCACTTCTAACAACATGAATTTGCAAAAACAAACACCTACTTTCGTTAATGAAAGATTACTTTATAAATTAAAAATATTGATGTTATAGGTATGTTATTCATTTAATCACACTTACAGATCAACACTTAATCTCAATTGGAGATCCTTTTTTAGTACCAATAATGCTTCATTATGTTAACTATAGCTCCTTACAAACAAGGTTTTGGTTGCCTTGATGGCAACCTTTTAGCCTTAAAGGCAATAACGAAAAATATATAAAATTAGTGTTGCAAAACGAATGACGAATTGCTATTAAATAAAGAGTAAGAAGGGGGGAGTTTTCAAAAGTGGGTTAAACCCTTGATATGATTGGTTTTTCGGGTAATCTCGTGGTAATGAAAAATCATTACTTTCGTAATGAAAAATCATTACCACGAAATGAATAAAAAAAGAGCCAAAATTGGCTCTAAAATAATTTCTCAGGTAGTTTTTTTAATTCAGCAGGAGTTCTTCTAAACATAGCTTTTAAAGTTCCGTTTACATTGTCTCTGTCTCCAGAAAACATAATATGAGGATTTACAAATAAAGCATATGCTCTAACATTATTATCTTCTAAACCACTTTCAGAACGGGCTAAAATGCCTTTATCAATTAAACCCTTAATAATCGGATTTACATTTTGTTTTTTCTTTCCTAAAACTACTGCAAGATCACTTTGAGTTAAAGGTGTTGAGTTAATCTTTTTACAATCTTCTACAATGCAATTAGATTCAATTTCAACATGAGGAGCAATATCTATTAAAAAAGTCTTTTCAGCAGTAGTTAGATATTTAATTTCACGTAAATACAAAAGATTTGCTTGATTCAACTGGACAAACCTCGCTTTATTTTTAACTTTTCTTTCAGGAATTAATACCATTCCTCTAGAATTTGCTTTAGTTTGCAATTCAGTTGCTTGTTGTAGTTCTTCCTCAGTTAATATCTTTTCATTTTCTAAATCTCTTAATCGTGCTTTTCTTTCTGCTTCACTAAAATTACCAACATTTTTTTTCATCTAATTCCTCTCCCTATGTAGCAGGAATTAGTCTCTTTGTGTTAGAATATAAATACTCTAATAATGTGAATAAAGGGACTAATCCCTTGCAAATTTTCAAAAACCGCCTATCCGACCAAAGACAGGGCGGTTTTTTCTTTTTCTACTTTCGACAATACCAATAAAACTCCCTTTTTTCTAGCCATTTTCTACCTTTTTTCTCAAACTCTCTAGTAATTTATCATCTACTCTTTTAGGCTTGTACCCCATTCTATCAATCAAAATACCTTCTACCACCTTCATACGAGCCGTATAGATCCTATATTCACTTTCCGCAAAGGCTGATGTATCTAGATCAACAACAACCTCTTCTGGCGCCTTCTGAACGGTTCTCATGAGATTATACGATTTTGACCGTTCTTCTCTTACCAATCGTAGCAAAACCAATAAATCATATGTATGAAAGTTCGACAGCTGATCAAAAGGTAATTCACATTGATTTAAATAGACAAACTCTTTCATCGTTGGACGCTGCTTCTTCAATGGAGCATCACAAAACCCACAGTTTTCTGCATAGTTTCCACCGTTATCAGACCCACAGTACGAACAAATCATTCTTCCTCCCTCTGACCATTAACATGATCATCCAAACTTCTTTCTTATGTCTAAATCTCTTTCATTTTTATATAATAAAAAAAAGCTCATTTCGATTCCTTGCGCTTGCGACGGCGGGGTTCTATACGATAATGGGCTTTTTCCTTATCGCTCCAAACCACCCTCCCGATCACGATTTCTCTTTCGTGTCGATTGGATCTGCTTTTCTTGCTCCTGTTTATCCAGGGCAAATTTCTGAGCCCCTTTGATTTCGTTATCATCAGTAAAATATCGTTTTAACAACTTTTCTTTCGCTTTATCTAAAAAACTCGCCTTCACATACCCAACCATCTTCGCCAGTTCAGGCAATTTCTCCTGATACAATTCCTTTACTCTTTCTAGTGTTCCTTTTAAAAAGTCATTCTCTTTTTTCAGCTGCTTGTTTTCTTTCTTCAACTCCATATTTTCGTTTCGGACCAAATCACGTTCCATTATAAGCTTGTCTTTTCCGTCATGAAGTTTTTGATTTTCTATTTTAAGCTGCCTATTTTCCATTTTAAGGGCTTCTGAAGCTTTCGCTAAGGTTTCAATACCTTCAAAATCCTTTCGCTCCAATATGACCCTGTCAGAAGCGAATAAGCCCATCTTCTTTTCAAGCTTTACGTCAATCTCGTCCACCTTTTTCACTTGATCTAACGACTTCCCTAAATCGCTTAAACGATGCTCAATCTCATTGATAGACGTTTCAATCTCCTGTTTCGCTGCTTGTTTTTCAGATAAAGAACTTTCTAACCTCTCAACTTGTTCTTTTAATGTTTTGGCCTTAAATTGTTGCGTCGTTAAATGCTCCCGATTAGATCCTTTTTCTCCTCGCTCCACATCAAACCCTTGCTTCTGCAGATGCTTTGGAAACTCGTCTTGAATCCAACGTAATTCATTCCGATCAAAAACATGTTTTCCTTGTAGCTTCCCATCACGCATGGGAACCACCCCCAAATGCATATGAGGCGTTTTTTCATCCATATGAACCATCGCATACGCAATGTTCTTCTCGCCATAACGATCAGCAAATAATTTATAACTCTCTTCAAAGAACTGTTTTTCTTCAGCTGGATTTAACCTATCAAAAAAAACTCGATCAGACGTGATCAGCAACTCATTGACCAGAACAGCATCCTTCCTGGTCTTCCTCGTTCCTGTTTTCTGACTCTCAATGATCTCTTTCACTCGTTTGTTATAATCAATCTTATCCGGATTCACCAAATCATAATTTAAATGAGAACGCTTCTTATCGATGTCGGGATTCGTTTTACTCTCCCTCTCTCGTTGATTATGAAACTGCATTCCTTTTAAATCATGGGACTTCATTTTTTCCATCCGACAAATCGCAAAACTCATGCCTCCACCACCCTTATGTACACCTCTATTTAGGATTATAATCCGGTCACTACTTCCATGTAAAGTATAGCACACTATACTTTACATCCATAAAGTCGTGTGCTCTGCGAGGCTCTTTGCCTGTCAAACAGGCAAGCACGCAAGCGTGCAAAACCTAAGACCGCGGGGCTTCTCGCCCCACTACCCCCGCCAACGTCAGCACGTTGGATCGCTATATAAATCCCCTAAAACTATGTTGCCATAAAGGCAACAATTGCACCCTAAAGGTGCTAAGTAAGTAACCGCAGCAACACAGCATTAGCGCAACAGCAAGCAGAAAATGACGTAAAACAGTATGCTTTGCAACTTCAAATAGCATTCGAACAAATGGGTAAAACCATGCAGGTGATTGCTGATCAAAAAGAAGAGATTGCGGAATTGCGGAAGCATGTTGCTGATGTAGAAAAGAAGCAGCAACACCAAGAAGATTATATAAATAACAAACTTGAAGAACGTGATCAAAAGTTAATCCAGTCATTAAGAGATTCACAGGAAACAAAAAAGTTATTATTAGAAGTTCAAGAACAGATTGCTACATCACTAGAAGAAAAGAAGAGTTGGTGGCAAAAATTATGGAAAAGATGATTTTTTATAAGACCTATAAACTGATTAAAAAGATTTCAAAATTCGAGGAGGAAATAAGCATTGTTAAGTATCAACCACATTTGTTTTTCAGTTTCAAATCTAGATAAATCAATAGATTTTTATCAAAATGTCCTTCAAGCAAAGCTACTTGTTAAAGGGAGAAAGTTAGCCTATTTTGATTTAAATGGCTTATGGATTGCTTTGAACACAGAAGAGGATATTCCAAGAAATGAAATTCAACATTCATATACTTTTGTTGTATATAGATAATTTTAGTTAATTATGACACTAGTGTTGCATAAATGTTGACGCAATTTTCAGTTTAATGTTTTTTCCTGTTTAGAGCCAAAAAAGTAAATACCTTATTAAAGGTGGCTCC
>NZ_KQ758746.1:0-3816 GCF_001457055.1 Priestia veravalensis
CAGCTAGAGGTACTCGTTGACGACAAAGAATGCATGTACGTTTTTGATCGTGGTTACTTAGATTATGAGCGATTTGACCGCATGACCGATGATGGCTATTTCTTCGTCTCACGCTTGCGAAAAAATGCGGTCATTCGTGTCGTAGAGCCATTTAAACTGCCAATCGATTCAACTGTATTGTCGGATGAAATGATTCTGATCGGCACCACACAAAATCGTGCAGAAAATATCTTTCGCCTCATCAAAGTGCTCGATTCAAAAGGTAACGAACTGCATCTAATTACGAATCGATTTGATTTAAGCGCCGATGATATCGCTGAATTGTACAAATCGCGCTGGGCAATCGAGTTATTTTTCAAATGGTTGAAGCAGCACCTGAACATCAAAAAGTTCTACGCGCAGAGCGAACAAGGCGTACATAATCAAGTGTATATCGCAATGATTGTATATTGCCTAAATGTACTGGCACAGCTGAACACGAACAGTTCAAGGACGTACTTACAAATTAGTCGCTTACTCAAAGCGGCACCATGGAAATCCGCTCATTTATGGCTACGAAAAATCGTAGGGAAAACCGTGCCCTAAAGAATTTCACAGGTCTGTTGCACTCGTCAAAGGTTATAGTAAAAAAATGGATGTTAACTACCTCTATTCAAATGTCTTTGTTTTTCTTCTCATGAGTAAAAACAATAAAGCAGAAAATTCAGTCAAATTTTATGCAACACTAGTGACATTTTTTATTAAATTGAATGATTGTTTAGGTAATGGTTATATTAATGCTTGTGCGCAAGATGGAAGGTAGCACACCGTTATAAATATGTTAAGGAGGATGAAAAAATGGGTATTTTAAGTGGAAATCCAACAGATGAGCCAATGCACTACGCACTACGGTGAGGTATTTGGAACTTGGTCTTTTGTTTCAACATCAAAAGCTTTAGTGTCTGGATATCAAACATTTTTAAATCACGTAGGTGACAAAGACCTACATAAATTAGTTCAACAATCAATTGAACAATGTCAAGAAGAGATGAAAGCGATAGAAAAATTATTAAAAGAAAACGGAATAGGTTTACCTCCAACACCTCCAGAACGTCCTGAAGCTTGCTTAGATGATATTCCAGTAGGTGCTCGAGTTCAAGATCCAGAAGTTGCGGCTTCTGTTTCGCGCGATATTGCAGCAGGTTTAGTTGCTTGTAGCCAATTGATTGGACAGTGTGTACGTGAGGATATCGCAGCAATGTTCAGCCAGTTCCACATGGAAAAAGTAGCGCTAGGCGGTAAATTTTTAAAGCTTAGTAAAGAAAAAGGATGGTTAATTCCTCCACCTCTTCATAAGTCTAAAAATACGGACTGTTAATAAATGTTTTTGCAGATTATTACAAATCCGATTCCTTGTGTATTCAATTAATAAACAGAGGGGGTTGGATTTTTCCAATCCTCTATAAAGAGTATGAATTAATAATACCAAGCTTATGTTTATGTCTAAGTTATAAAGAATTGAACCTTAATGATGATAAAAAAGATGAAGTCTATTGCACAGGTAACAAAAGTAAATTATGAGTAAACTGTTTCTAAGTACAAATACACTCGTAAGAATGCATTTTGACTAAGAGCTAAGAACATTTCTTAATACAGTTACAGTAAGTTTTTTTATAAAAAAATATTTTGTTAATAACGGACACTTATAGCAGCCCTTACTTATTGTATGTGTAATTTAAATCTCAGGTAATATTAAAAGGATCTTTTACTTTTGCGTAGCGGGCTCACCAAAATGTGTCTTGTAGTTCCATAATAACAGTACCATTTTTGGATAAACAATTATAAATAATATCGATTCTTTGCTTTTCCTCAACCTCTAAAACTAAAGAAATAGTACTTCCAAATTCTAAATTTTGCTCAGGGAAAGAATCAGAAACCATGAAAATAATTCATCTTTTTTAAACTTAGCGTGCATAATCCGATTCTGAGCTTCTGGAGGAGTTGGGAAATTTACTTCTCCAAACGTTTGAATTTCTTGAACTTGACCTTCAAAAACTTCCTTTGCATTTCCATTAAAAGATAAATAAGGTGTAATTTGTTTCTTTATTTCAAGCTCTCCTTTAAGTTGAAGTGTCAGACAATCCAATTATAGTGGTAATAATTCTTCATCGTAAAATTGAGCGTTCAAAGCTTTTAATAAAAAGAAGTAAAGATGTACATGTACTTTTTTATTTAGCTTATTTATATAAATATTTTAAAAACCAAAATTGCATCTTAGCAAAAGAATATGCTAAAATTTGACGAGTGTACTTGCCAGAAGTACATTCTTTTTTTGTATATAAACAGCTAGTATTCATCATTAGAGAAAAAGGAGTGGATTCCTTTGCCGCAGCAAGACTTAAAAAAGGAAATTGGATTCTTAGCTGCTCTTACGACAGTTATTGGAACCGTTATTGGAGCGGGTGTGTTTTTTAAACCAACCGCCGTTTATGGAGCGACTGGCTCCGCTAGCCTTGGACTCTTAGCCTGGTTAATTGGTGGGCTTTTAACGATATGTGCGGGTCTTACAGCTGCTGAATTATCAGCTGCTATTCCTGAGACAGGAGGGATGATGGCTTATTTAAAGAGAACGTATGGGAACCTTGTTGCGTTTTTGCTTGGGTGGGCACAGACGGTTATTTACTTTCCGGCTAATATTGCTGCGCTTGCTATTATCTTTGGAACGCAAACAATTAGTTTATTTGGACTAACGGCAAACGATAATCAATTCCTCATTGTTATAATTGCCATTGCAACTGCGCTGTTTTTGACCTTAATGAATTTTTTAGGAGCCAAAGCAGCTGGTGCTATTCAAACGATTGCAACTGTTTGTAAGCTCATCCCATTAGTACTCATTATTATCTTTGGTTTATTACATAGTGGAGACGTGCCATTTCAGCTGTTTCCAGTAGAAGCAGGACCAGATAAAGATTTCTTAACAGCGTTAGGATCAGGATTACTGGCAACCATGTTTGCTTATGACGGCTGGATTTTAGTTGGAAACATTGCAGGGGAAATGAAGAACCCGAAAAAAGATCTTCCGAGAGCTATTATCCTTGGCTTATCCGTTGTAATGGCCGTATATCTTCTTATTAACGTTGCGTTTCTTATGGTAATGTCGGCAGCGTCTTTAGCAGGTACAGATACGCCAGCATCAGATGCTGCAGGCCTGATTTTTGGCGCTTTTGGTGGGAAGTTTGTAAGTATTGGTATTTTAATTTCTGTATTTGGCTCGATCAATGGCTACATTATGACGGGAATGCGCATTCCGTATGCGATGGCGACAGAGAACAAGCTTCCATTTAGCAAGTGGTTTGGGCGTCTTTCAAAGAAAAGTAAAGTACCGTACAACTCGGGCATTTTTATTTTGTTTATCGCCATCATTATGATGACGATTGGTGGATTTAACACGCTAACGGACATGCTTGTGTTTGTTATTTGGATCTTTTACACGATGACTTTTGCGGCTGTGCTCATTTTACGTAAGCGTGAACCCGATCTTCCAAGACCTTATCGTGTGCCACTTTATCCGGTACTACCACTTATTTCGCTACTAGGTGGGCTGTTTATTGTGATGAATACGCTCTTTACACAAACAACTCTTGCTTTGTGGGGGTTAGGTATTACGGCTCTTGGTTTACCCATTTACTTTGCGATGAGAAAGAATCATATTAATAATTAGAAAAGAAGTCTTTTAGGGCTTCTTTTTTTATGTGTGCCAGGCATGGCAACTATCTAGGTGGTGAAAGTCCACTGTGGGGGTACACATCGACCAACCACTAAGGAAGCGCAAGGAAC
>NZ_KQ758747.1:0-3381 GCF_001457055.1 Priestia veravalensis
TCAAACTCTCCGAAGAAATGTTTGACTTGCTCATAAAAGTTTAAAAAAATTAACGTTGACGTTTGTCGCTTTGTTCAGTTTTCAAAGTTCAACCGTCGCTCTTAAGCGACTTTACTATCTTATCAAGTTATCAACTCGTTGTCAACAACTTTTTTGTTTTTCATTTTATTCTTAACTTACTTGTTATCTGTTCGTTAAGAACATTTATTAATATAACAAATAGAATACTGCTTGGCAATCCCAAAGTAATAAGTTTAAATTTTCAATTATATTAAAGGAATAATTCCCCTCACAGCAAAAAACACAAGTGAAAGCCACTTGTGTTTTTTGCTTCTTAATATTAATTACTTGTAAACTGCTCTTCTTCCGTTGATCCTTTTAGTGCTGTTGTAGATGATGTACCACCTGATACAACCTGAGCAACTTCATCAAAGTAGCCCGTGCCTACCTCTCGTTGATGCCTTGTTGCCGTATAGCCATTTACTTCGCTACTAAACTCTCTCTCTTGCAGTTCTGAATAAGCCCCCATACCTCTATCTTTATATCCTCTAGCCAACTCAAACATGCTATGGTTAAGCGCATGGAATCCAGCTAGCGTAACAAATTGAAACTTGTAACCCATCTTCGCAATTTCGCTTTGAAACTTTTCAATTGTTTTTGCATCAAGTTTTTTCTTCCAGTTAAACGAAGGTGAACAATTGTAAGCTAACATTTTACCAGGGAACTTTTCATGAATTGCATCCGCGAACTGTTGTGCTTGCTCTAAATTAGGCTCAGATGTCTCACACCAAATTAAATCAGCATACGGTGCATAAGCTAACCCTCTGGCAATTGCTTGGTCCAAACCAGCTTTTGTACGATAAAAACCTTCTGCAGTCCTCTCTCCTCTAATAAACTGTTTATCAACCGGATCAATATCGCTTGTGATTAAATCTGCAGCATCTGCATCAGTACGAGCAATTAATATAGTAGGAACTCCCATAACATCTGCAGCTAATCTAGCAGCAATCAAATTTTTAACTGCCGTTTGCGTAGGAAGTAAAACTTTTCCTCCAAGATGACCACATTTCTTTTCAGAAGATAATTGATCTTCAAAGTGAACAGCAGATGCACCTGATTCAATCATACCTTTCATTAATTCAAAAACGTTTAGCTGTCCACCAAACCCAGCTTCAGCGTCCGCAATGATTGGAGCAAAGTAATCCACTTCTCCTTCTCCTTCTAAATGTTGAATCTGGTCGGCACGTTGGAGCGCTTGATTAATTCTTTTTACAACATGCGGAACACTATTAGCTGGATACAAACTTTGGTCAGGATACATATGGCCGGATAAATTGGCATCTGCCGCTACCTGCCAGCCGCTTAAATAAATAGCTTTTAACCCTGCCTTGACTTGCTGAACAGCTTGATTTCCAGTTAATGCTCCTAATGCATGAATGTAGTCTTCTGTCTGAAGCAAATTCCAAAATTTATTGGCACCCCTTCTAGCCAATGTATGTTCAATATCAATCGAGCCTCTTAAACCAATTACTTTTTCTGCTGAATATGGTCTTTCAATTCCACTCCAACGCTCATCATCTTTCCAACTATCCTCTAATTGCTTTACTCTTAAATCGTTCACTTTAATATCCCCCTTGCGATTTTCTCTTCTTTTTAACTTCTTTACTAGCTAATAATCCGCTTACATGTACTTGTTAGAAACAACACATCAACTTTATAAGTGTGAGAGTTATAAGAATGAAAGTTGGATTTTATTCAGCGTATATTGGGATGCATCCGCTTCTTTGTTAAGTAATATGAAACGCTCCGCTATTTTTATAACTTTACATGTTATGAGAGTCACAACTCCTCCTTATCATTTTGTTATAAAACAGATAATATTTTACAATGATTATTATATAACAGTATATTCAAAAGATGAACCCTTGCTTTTACGAATTTTCTATATAAGCAAGGGTTTCACACCTAAAACCCTTGCTGTTAGTGGGTTTTTACTTATATTTACTTTCTTTATAACAGTTATTCTTCTTTATTATGCTCTTCCATAAACTCAATTCTTTCTAAAATGGTTGGATGACTATAACGAAATACTTTCACAAGAAACGGAGGGTTTACCTGAGATAGACCTGAACGACTGAGTGCTTGAAACGTTTTGACCGCCGCTTCCTTGTCTTCCGTTAACTCTAAAGCATAAGTATCTGATTGCACTTCATGGTGTCGAGATAATAAGTTTGTAGCTGGACTAACCGCAAACGTAAGAATGGAGAGCAACAGTAAGATTAGAGGTAATGATGATACATCCTGAAATGATTTAACCTTTAAGTTAGTCCCCCACTTACGCATTATCATGTCTGACAGCTTCTTTGTCATCCATAACCCAACCAAAGAAAGCACTAGAGCACTGGCAATTCCAACATAGATATGCTTTTTCACATAGTGTCCCATTTCATGAGCCATGATAAATAAAATTTCATTATCGCTTAATTTATTTAAAGTGGTATCCCATAGTACAATCCTTGAGTTTGCACCTATCCCTGTTACATACGCATTCATTGAATTTGTCTTTTCAGACATATTTACTTCATATACATGATCCGTAGGAATAGATGCTTCATCTGCTAAGTGGAGAATTTTTTCTTCTAACTGCTTATCCTTCAGCGGATAAAAGTCATTATATAAAGGGTCGATGACGACCGGCTGAATAAATGTGATAAATAGTGTAAAAGGAATTGATAATAGCCATGCATAAAGCCACCATCTTTTTGGCGACTTGTTAATTAGAGTGTATAGAACAAACACGATTAAGCACATCATAATAAGACTTATCCAAAAGTCAATAGTCATATCCTTCATCCAGCTTGTAAAAGATTGCGTTGTAATATTATAGGCCATCGATAATTTGTAGCTAATCCAATCAAGCGGGAACGTAAACACCTGTAAAAGCAATGATAGCCAGAATACGTAAATAGCAGTTTGCAAAGCACTCATTTTCGTAATGTCCTTTGCCCACTTACTAAATTTACGCGAGAATCCCAGTACTAGAACTAAAACAAAGCCCAACCATTCATATGGAACAGAGAGAAAAAATAAAAAATCTTTTATTTGTGAATATTCTTGTGCTAATACAAGTTCTCTCTCATTCATAAAAGTAGCCGGATCAACACTTGTCCCTTTTAACGCATCAGGAATAGAGGTATCGCTCCATTGAAATAAATAAAGCCATATTAATACAGCGTATACAACAAATAAAGTAAACGAACCAAGTACAATTTTTTTCATATAAACCCCTCCCTCTATAAATGTTGATTTATCAACGGTTTGAGCCGTTGGTGGGGTGTCAAAAAAAATATTTTTCGACACGCTTCCTAACAATATTTTTAT
>NZ_KQ758748.1:0-3333 GCF_001457055.1 Priestia veravalensis
TGAGTATGTTTTCTGCAAATTACATTCTACAAGATAGGTGCCCTTTTTTGTATGCTTTTTTTGGATTTTATTGGTTAATCAACACGCATGATATTTTATATCATTTACTTCAGTTCCTAAGACAAGCCTTTTTTTCTCTTCAAACACATCAAAATAACTAAAGGTATTACCACTTAAAATATCAGATTTTCCCATAGTTTCCACTTTTTTATCATTCCTATTTTCAGTCTATTAAAAAATGCATTCAAAGAACGATCCACTATTGAACATTATCTGTATGACCAGAACCATTCTTGATATAAATCTATCCATTTAAAATTCTTATGTCCTTCATCCAATTTGATGCTAGCTAATGGCAGTATTACTTTTTTTCTACCCAACCTGCCTTCAACAAGAATTCCATAATTTTCGTCTACTTTCATCTCTTGGTCTAAATGAATACAGCTGACTTCAAATTCTGCGATTTCTAAAGGGCCAACTTCCTCTTCATATAACGCAGTAAAAGGAAATATCATATGTTGTAATAGATATTCATAAAAACTCATTAAAGTTGTCTCTTTTACATTGAGTAATTTGTCCATATAACTTGCTTTATATTTATTACCTCTCTCTAAACCGCTTATTCCTAATATTTGGGCAGCTTGAATTTCCCATTCTTCGATTTCAATCTGCTGATCATTCAAAATATCTTGAGGAACGATTAATCCATTTACTATTGAAAGGTTATTAAAAGGACTACCTTGAACAACTGACTCTATCGAGAAATTACTATCAAAATAGGTCATATTAAACATATCTCTAATTTTCTTCGACTTTTGCGAAGTCGTACTTTGCTTGGTGCCAAAATACTCAAAAATTTCTGTAGCAGACACATATGGTTGACTAGATTTATCAAATAAAAAATTAATCGTTCCCAAAGCATGGATTACTGCCGCAGCCCATATTTCAATACGGCCTGACAGGAATGGAATGTCTCTTTTTCTAGCCATTTTGTTTATTAATTTTTCAATTACTCCCTCATATTCTTCATTTAAAAATTGCTTACTAAACTCAATTGTTAATTTCAGTAATTCTGCCTTCTTTTCCTCTATCTTTTCTTTTGGTTTAGTCATACTCCACAACCTCTAATCTATTAGTCTGCTCTTAAAGTAGATTTTCTTAATTAATAGGAGAATTCGTTACCCTTTTCGTTATGACACTTTTTACATCTTTTCGGGTATGAAAGACCTTTTTTCTTATAAAATTGCTGCTCTCCCGTTGTAAAGGTAAATCGTTCTCCACATACCCAGCATTTTAAAAGTAGGTCATGCGGTTCAATACCCTCTAATGCTTCTTTGATAGATTCTGTTTTTTCCTTTACAACTGAATGATCAAACGGCTCTTTTCTATTTAATACATTTATAGTTGTTCGAATCTCATCTCTTACCTTTTTATAATCAACTTTCTCCCATAATTCTAGATAAGGGATAAGTCCTTGATCTCCGAATTCTTTAATCTTCTCAAGCAGCAATAGAATCATTTTCCTATTCCGATCCTTTAGATAGCTCATATCGGGATTTTGCTTTCCCTGCTTGACCCATTCCTTCCATTCATTTAAAAGTTCATCCGCACATTGATCGGACTCTATGTACCACCCCCGCTCTGTAAAAACAATCATTGGTAGTCTTCCATAATACTCAATATCTAGAAAATCATAATTGATCATCCAGTCAATTTTTTGCATAATTTCACCTAGATTTTCTGATTTATAATAACCATAGACAGGTCACTTATCCAGCTCCAGCTGTAATACTTTCTTCGCCCGTGAGCCCTTTAAGATTTTGGCAAGAAGTGTTCTTCCACCTTTAGCAATAATTTCATCAGCTGCTCTCAATATGACTTTTATTTCTTCATCAGATAATCGATCAAACTTAGATTTCATCAAAATGGTAAGTCCTCCTCATCAACCCAGTGATCAGAAACAATCAGTTTTTGTTGTTTTTTGGGCTTTCTTTTTAATTCTTCACTGGGGGCAGGCTTAAATGTAATGACCCTATTGAACTTCTCCTCATATAGTTCAAGAATCCATACTTTTACAGGTGCTTTCCATAGCTGATTAGGCGTGGGGATATTTTTAATTAAGCTCTTAGCTGTCATCCCCAACTCCTTAGCCATTTGTAGATCAGTCTCATTCAATTTGCATCGTTTTTTGGCCTCTGCCCAAGCTTGTGAATTCCTTTTTGCCACCAACACCAAATCCTTCTTTTTAGACAATAAATTGTGAAAGATATTCTGCAATATAACTCATTATCCTTTTGTCCACCCACTAAACTTTTAACATTTTTTATCTGTTCAGATTTTCAACTCCCACAACATTTCTTAAATTTCTTCCCGCTCCCACATGGGCAAAGATCGTTTCTCCCCACCTTTTGACGGGTTTGGAGACTAATGACCTCTCCTTTTTTATTGGGCAAAGGCGGTAATGCCTTCTTTTCCTGCGCGAATAGCTCTTCCGATGTATATCCCTTTAAATACCATTCCCTCGTATTATTCATAAGAAGAACAACGGCATCCATCAGTCTTTGCACTGCTTCTAAGCTTTCGAATGTCAGTTGAGTCTGTAAATATTGAAGAAGCTGACTAGGTTGATTGCCTAATTTCGCATGCATAATACAGTCCTCAACAAACTCCTTCGCCTCTTGTTTTGACATCCGATACTCTTTCGTAAATAGAGATAAAAGTTGAGAATAACCTTTTGGACACTCCACATAGTCCGCTTCACCTGCTTCAAGGAGCTGTTTCTTCGAGAATGGATAGTAATCAATATTCTTTCTAGATGCCTGCTCCTCTAAAATAACTAAAGGGTCTAGCACTTCCCAGTAAGAATAGCCATACCTGTTAATGTATATTTCTTGATAGTATTCCATCGCGTGAAATATAACCTGATTGAAGGCAAGGTAATCTGGGTGAATAGGCGTGTATTTCTCAACTAAATGCACTAACTCGTCATGCGGCACCGTTCCAAAATAATAGAGTAATCCGCGGGTAATCTTTATCCATTCCGTATTCCGCTTAACATCTGTAAGTATCGTTTCGTCTTGAATAATTTTCACTAGAGAAGGCAATAATTCCAAAGAGATCATGAGATTGGATTACCATTTTGAAAACTAGTAAACATAAAACCAGTTTTATGAGATACTCCATCTCCTCGATTTCTAGATTGTTTGCGCTCATAACTCCATTATTGGCAATGATATTTTTTCACTAGTGTTGCATTAATTTATTTTCACTATTAAAAATACTCAAAATGTTCAATTTTATTATTTTGTGCAAAGAAAAAGTCCTTTATAATGG
>NZ_KQ758749.1:0-2894 GCF_001457055.1 Priestia veravalensis
ATTTTGTATGGTAACTTTATTTTATCAGAAGTGGTCCTTATTTTAATGTAAAAATAAACAAAGCCGGTGACATTTTACTCGTCGTAAAATGTCACTGGCTTTTTCGGTTCAGAGGAGGGTTTTGTCCCAGCCTCGTTATTTTAATTTAATTCATAATTAAGTTTTTATTCTATTTAGATTTAATATTTCCCCTATGAATATGCATTGTTATAACAAGCTTGCTTTTAGCTATGCTTTTAGCAACTTTGCATTAATTGCCACAATAATGGTACTCAGGGACATTAACACAGCACCCACTGCTGGACTTAGTACAATTCCTATTTTATAAAAAACACCTGCTGCTAAGGGAATAGCAATTATGTTGTATCCAGCAGCCCACCACAAATTTTGGATCATTTTCCGGTAGGTTTTTTTAGATAAATCAATAATAGAAACAACATCTTTAGGATCGCTGTCCACTAAAATAACATCTGCTGTCTCAATAGCTACATCTGTTCCAGCACCGATTGCAATTCCTAAATCTGAATTAGCTAAAGCCGGCGCATCATTCACTCCATCTCCTGTCATAGCTACTTTCTTTCCTTGTTGTTTAACTTCCTTGATCCTATCAGCTTTTTCGTGAGGAAGCACTTCTGCATATACTTTATCTAATCCAACCTGTTTGCCCACATATTGAGCTACTTGATTATTATCTCCTGTTAGCATTATCGACTCTATATCCATTTCTTTAAGCTTTTCTACTGCTTGTTTTGCACTTTCTCGGACTTGGTCTGCTAATGCGACCATTCCAATGTATCTCTGGTTTTCCAATACAAAAATAACTGTTTTTCCATCTTTTGATAATTCGGTATATTTTTCATGAGGATAAGAAATTTTTAATTCATTAATATAGCCTGGACTAACAGAAAGAATGTCCTTTCCATTTACTTTTCCTTTAATCCCCTTACCTGTCATATACTCAAACTCTTCAGGCTGTTTAATTGTAACGCCTTTTTCTTTAGCACTTCTTACTATTCCTTTTGCAATCGGATGCTCAGATTGCCCCTCCAGCGATGCAATAAGGCTTAATAAATCTGTTTCTGTATATCCTTTTTCTAATACAATATCAGTGATACCAAATTCTCCTTTTGTCAGAGTGCCAGTTTTATCAAAAACCACTGCATTAATATTTCGTGCTTCTTCAAAGTGCATTCTATTACGAATCAAAAGGCCTTTTTTAGCCGAGATAGCAGTTGAAATAGAAATTACTAATGGTACAGCTAGGCCTAATGCGTGAGGGCAAGCAATAATCATTACGGTAACCATTCTTTCTAAAGCAAAGTTAAATCCATAACCTAACACTAACCAAGCAAACAAAGTTAAAAACCCTGCTGCTAATGCAATATAAAATAACCACTTTGCAGCTCTATTTGATAAATCTTGTGTTTTAGACCGTGATTCTTGAGCTTCTTTCACCATTTTTACGACTTGGGAAAGATAACTTTCTTCCCCTGTCTTTTCTACAGATACCGTTAAAGAGCCTTCTCCATTAACTGATCCACCTGTAACCGGTTCTCCTATCTTTTTTTCAACTGGCACAGATTCACCTGTTAACATTGATTCGTCAATGGTTGATTGCCCTTTTTTGATGACTCCATCAACAGGTACTCTCTCTCCTGGTTTAATTAATATTTCATTTCCATGTTTTAATTCAGAAACTGTTATATCTGTTATTTGCCCATCTTTATCTATAAGATGAGCTTCAGAAGGTAATAATTTTACCAGTTCTTCTAATGCACTAGATGCTCCCATAATAGATCTCATTTCAAGCCAATGGCCTAATAGCATAATATCAATTAGCGTCACAAGCTCCCAAAAGAAATCCATTCCTTCTAAAATAAAAACCGTTAAGGCACTATAAACATAAGCGACAATGATCGCTAATGCAATTAATGTCATCATACCAAGGTTTCGTTGTTTTATTTCATCTGCGGCGCCTTTTAAAAAAGGGTAACCTCCATAAAAGAAGACAAAAGTTGATAAAGCAAACAACAAATATGAATCAAATGTAAATCCCCAATCAACTCCTAACAATGAATGAATCATGGGAGACAAAAAGAAAACTGGGATACTAACGATTAATGAAATGTAGAAACGCTTCTTGAAATCTTCTACCATATGTCCATGGTGATGCGAATGACCGTTATGTTCTTTTCCCTCATGTGAATGTTCATGGGTATGGTGGCTATGAGTATCATGACTACAGATTTCATGATTATGAGTCTTTTGCACAGTTGAGACCTCCAAGGGTTAGAATGTAGGAATAAATTATATATTCGTTAATCTACCCTTATTTTCAAAAAAAAAGCAATTTCTCATAAAAACAATGTGAATGAGTTATACGGGAGATAATTAAGTGAGGATCTAAATGTTATTTACAACTCTCGTCTATATACAGAGAATTATTGCAATAAAAAAATGTGGGACATCGAATAAATTTACTTCGATGACACCACATTATGCTTAATTTATTTATGAGGAAGGCGAGTTTTTATTATAAGAAACATCATAATAAGGATGAATCGCTGTACCTTTTAATCTGCGAATCACGATTAGGCTTATACCTAACATAATAAGTACTAAAGAAACTACCTGTGCTATCCTTAAACTATCTGTCAACATGAGACTATCAGTTCTTAAACCCTCTATAAAGAATCGTCCTACAGAGTACCATGTAAGATAAGATAAAAACACTTCTCCTCTTTTAACATTAACTTTCCTTAAGAAAATTAAGATGACAAACCCTATTAGGTTCCATATAGATTCGTATAAGAAGGTTGGATGATAATAGGCTCCATTTATATACATTTGATCACTAGCGTCGCATAAATTTTAACTGAATTTTCTGTTTTCTT
>NZ_KQ758750.1:0-2850 GCF_001457055.1 Priestia veravalensis
TTTTTTTTAATGTCCCCTCAAAGTCCACATGATTTTAGTGAAATACTCTTTTTAAATTTTATACTTTTATTAGTGTGTAAAGTAAGACAAAGAACCTGAAATTCTTTTGAAAATTAGATGAATAATATCCCTAAAATTAAAGTGAACGTTGCTGTAAAAGTTAGAAAAAGGATATTAAGTGATGGGGACGTAAAGGGGACATATAGCGATTTTCTTTGCTATCACGGTTTTGCTAGGCTTTGCCTAGCCTATCACACCCTGTGATAGCAAAAACCCCTTATGCTCTTCAGGAATTTAGAGAGGCGGCCACGTTATTTTGGAACGCTCACGAAAAAAAGGTTTTCTATGAGCAAAATGGCCGCCGGTGTTTTCGGCAGGAATAAACAAAAAAAGAAGGCATATCTATAGCATAAGATGGCTGTATGCCTCTAGTTTAAGCAGCCATCTTACTCTACGATTATGTCTCCTTTATAACGCAAAATCTTCTAATGTTCGATCAATCATGTCATCTGTAATCCCGATGTATCGGAGTGTAACAGACGGCGCCGAGTGGCCAAAGATTTGTTGCAACATGGCTACATCTTTTGTTCGTTGGTAGAAGTGATAGCCAAATGTCTTTCTCATGGTATGGGTACCGATGGCCCCTTTAATACCACACGCGCGTGCGGCGCTGTTAATGGTCCTCCAGGCCGTTTCTCTTCGAACGTGACTTGTACCCTTCCGAGAAGGGAAAAGAAGGTCAGAATCAGCCATATGACGCGTGTACTTTTCAATCTCTTGTTGAAGGTTATGTGGAATCCGGATTTTTCGTACATGCCCTGTCTTTTGTTCTCGAAAACGAAGATGATCGGCCGACCGAACATCCATAACCCTTAAAGGTAAAATATCGCTAATGCGTAGCCCAGAATTGATGCCAAAGACAAAAAGAAAATAATCACGATAAGATTTATGTAGTAAATGTTCTTTCATCATTCGAATCTTTTCTGGATCTCGAATGGGTTCAACGGTTTGCTGCCCTTTAATAAGCATAAACTCACCTCTCTATATATTCAGTATGTTACATTGAACTACGTCTATGTATTTAATATGTTGTATTGATTAGTTTATCATATTCAAAAATAAAGAAGAACCCTTATCTATCAAGGGTTCTTCTTTATTTTCCATCTGCGTTGAATGCAACATAGTGTTACTCATATTGCATTTACTGTAACAGATGAGGAGTTCCTAAATCTAAAAAGTGACTTAAGGGGTGGCATCAGGATTTTGCGGATTTACAACGGTAAGAATGCAAACCCAGTTATATCAAGGGATCTAAGGCATGTATCAATAGAGTCTACTCTATTGATATGGAATTAATAATAGGTAAAATAAGAGTTTTGAATGTATCATATGACTTGTCTCAAAACCCTTATCGTTGTTAAGTTAGCCTTTTTTTCTTCTCAGAATTGCTTAACGTTGTAAATCTGCATTTTCGGGACTGTACCCCTTCAATAAAATAAATGTAACAGAAGAGACTCCTGACCATGGTCAGGAGTCTCTTCTGTTTTTATCAAAAAATGATTAATATGTTTGTTTAGCAATAATATTTAAATTGAGTCAGTTTCGTTAATCAAATAAGAATGTTCAGCCTTCATTATCCTGTTAGTAAGATATCATTTAATAAAGCTAGTTCTACTTTGAAAGGATCATTAATTTTTCTAAGCTCACAATAACCAGAACTATAAATATGAATAATTTTAAATCTTGTACCACGATATAAAACTTCTTTATTAATTGACATACCTTCCCTCCAGATTCATTATCATAATTTGTTCAATCAACATATTAATCATTTTTTTATTTAAAATTCATCTGGAACAAAATTAGGTTACTTTTCCCCTTTTTATATATTTCGAAACCTAAATTCAAATAAAATTTTATTTACACTCGATTGTATGCATAATTTTTACTACTTTAAGCAAACTACTCAAGACGCCGTGAGGCATCTACAACTAACTTTCTTCTTTAGCAGAAAAAACTCCTCCCGCCTAAGGTAGTTTTTTCTCTTTTTAACTGTATATCGTATACAAAGTTAGTTAACATAATCCGCATTATCGGTAGCATTTTAATCTAATCGATTACATTCATAAGAACTTCACAGTCACAAAAACCACCTTGGTTTTGCAGAGCCTTTACAACTTTAGCTTTTTTGCTCACGGAGATGTGGGTATCTAGCCATTCTTTAGTGTAGAGAAGTGTATGGTCACACCCCTGTATGTCCACTTTTTCGTCCAGAAATGCTTCTAATGAACCCAGCTCCTCAGGTGATAAATCAAGTTCGTGCCACTTATTTGCTTGCTCTTTTAGTAGCACTAACTTCTTTACTAACTTTCTGTCTTTTTTGTTAAGAGTGACTGCATTTTGAAGTGCTGATAAAGCTGCTTTATAATTCAGTAGATATTCTTCAGCTTGAGACAACAACTGCCAAGCAAACGCATCTGTTGGATGCTGTTCAACATATTCTTTAAGTCCTTTTCTTGCTGCTAAAAGATGGGGAATTGCTTTTTTAGAAGGAGCTCTTCTTTGATAAGATCCTTGCATTGCTAGTTTTTGTCCTTTTATTAGTTCATCTTTTAATTCTAATAAACTATCCATTCAAATAGCTCCTTTTAAACAGTATTAAGAAACTAAAAATCCTTTATGTGATTTTCCCATATCCTTCAATATTCTTCAATTATTTTATGTATACTCTATGCATTTCTAGTTAACATAATCACTCTTTCCGGAACACATGAAAAAAACGAGCCCTTGATACACAAGGGTTCGTTTGCTTTTTAAATTTATGGTTTATGCAGCTTTTTATACATCGTT
>NZ_KQ758751.1:0-2803 GCF_001457055.1 Priestia veravalensis
TTCCATTATAAAGGACTTTTTGTTTGCCTAAAATAATAAAATTGAAGATTTTGAGTCTTTTTAATAGTTAATTTAAATTAATGCAACACTAGTGTAATTATGATATTTTTTCTATTTTCCGTTCAAAAATGGAGCAGTTTAGTATATAATTAAATAGAACATACGTTCGTTTTCGGTTGTGAATTTTCTTCTTAAATTCCTTTTATATAATTAGAAGGAGGTAGTTAATCTATGTTAAAAAGCAACTATAAAAAAGTAAATCTCTTTTTAATGAAATATGAAAGAGAATTAGAAAACCCCATCATTAAAAGTTTTTTAGAAAAAAAGGAAAATTTTAAGATGTTAGAGCAATCTATCTGTCATCCTCAATTAAAAAATAGAGAGAATTTAGATAAGGCATTTCAAGAATTTTATGCGGAAGTTCGTTTGACTCATTATCTCTCTATGCTCCTAAAATTTTATGCGCAAAAATATTATGTAAAAACAACAAAACACTTCAACCATTATCAACTAATCATGGATAAACCACAAGAAAGTGGAATTTCTTTTGCAGAATTAGTTAGTAGCGATGAAGAGATAATCGATATATTCCTAAAGACATCTAATAATTTAATTGATTTCATAAAGGATCAAAAGTTATGTCAAATAATTAACTCGCTAACCACTAAACAACAACAAATATTAAACTTATCCTTTGTATATCAATTTAGCCATACAGAGATTGGGGCTTTATTAGGAGTTTCTCAGCAATACGTATCTAAAACCTATCAAAAAATCCTCAATAAGATTCGGACCTTGTATGGAGAGGCTATTTAATGGAAACCCAATTTGATTGGCTTACAGCATTGAGTAATGTTGGATTTCCAATTGTTTTAGTTTTTTATTTATTAACTCGCTTAGAAAAAAGCTTTCAAAGATTAGAAGAAGTAATTGAAAATCTAATTGGTGAAATTCAGAAGAAATGAGGAATGACTATGAGCTCATTATATAAATTAGTACAACAAGCAAAAAAAGGTGATGAAACTGCGACTTCGAAAGTTGTCTCTTTATTCATTCCAAAGGTAAAAAAAGAGAGTCAACTAGCCCATTCCTTTGAAGAAAGAGAAGATCTAGAGCAAGAATTACAAATCCAAATATTAAAAGCAATTAATAGGTTTGATACAAGTGCACCAGGTTTTTGGGATTTAATAAAAAAATAAATAAAAAACTTTATATGAGGTTGTTATTTAAGTCGCAGCTAGTCTTTTATATAGTGTAAACAATTTTAAATGATTAATATTTAGGAGGACGATATTATGCCAATGGTAGGAGATACTAAAACAACAACAGAATATATTTCAAAAGCTGAATTACAGAAGAAAATCAGCTTTGCCAAGATCACTGACTATGTAGTTGAAAAAGCTGCAGTCGCGATTGGAGCTGCAATCGGTGGTAAAGTAAAAGGCGTTCTTGGCGCAATTGGTGGTGCTCTCGGTTCAGACTTAGGAAAAGATGCACTTACTACTGCAATTAAGTCGCAAAGCACTACTTTAAAAGGTTATTTAAAGAAGGTTAAAGATAATGATGCAAAAGGTATTAAAGTTACTCAAACTTCACGCTATTCTTATATGAGTGGCTCTGGAACTGCTTGGCACAGATCCAGCAATCCAAAAATTACAACATATTAAGAGATATAACTAAAGCTGACCTGAAGAAAGGTCAGTCTTTAGTATGCTCTTTTTTGTTACGTAGCTCTACTCTTTCAAATATCTTATAAGTAATACCTACTAAAATTGCTAAAAGTATCAACCTAATAAAATAATTGAGTCCATATTCATCACTTAAATAATCTAATATAGATGAATAAATTAATGCAGCAACACCAATTGCTATGTATTTCATTATAGAACACCCCCAAATTATTGGAACGATCTTCTAAATATATTAACATTTGCATTCATCTAAAACAATAGCTGGTATAGACCAATTTTTTTAAAAATGTAACCCTTATCATTTATAGAAATTACGCCGGTCTTAACTTTAAGAGAATTTAAGATTATTAAAATTATTCCTTGAATCACATTGTTTAAATTGGTGAATTTTGCTACAATTAATTTAATTAAATAGTCCGGAAATACAAAAAAGGCAAAGCGTGTTATAGAAGGATTAGGGCCCTTATATAACCGTTCACCGTAACAGCACTACGGTAAACACCTGCTTCACCTTTTTTCTGTAATTCCTATCTGTATTTTACGATAGAATTTCCAGAAAAACAAGGGTTGAGTTTAGTCTCTTTTATTATGATTAAAAGGACGTGTTTACCATACGGTAGATACGTCCTTTTTTGTTTTCTATATAAAAGGGAGAGAATGAGAATGGCAAACCAAAGAATAACAATTATCGCGAATAAAGAAACATACGAAAATCTAGCAACATTTCATTCTATTGATAAATTAAATGAAACTGTGCGTACATATAAAGAAACATATAAAGATCAATTAAATAAGACAGACATAGCTGTATTAGATATCTTACATCGTCACTCTGCAAAGTATACTGGAGTTAGTTTTTTAACTAAGAATAACATTGCTAAAATGGTAGATCGTACACGTAGAACTATTATTAATATCTGTAATAAGCTAGAAAGCTTAGGTATTTTAAAGCAGTATGCTACTAAACGCAAGAGCGATATGCAGCAAACAAGTAACGCTATTGCTATTTTACCTATTCAAGATTCAGAACAAGAAGTGAAAAATGAAGAAAGTAATCAGAATTTCACACAAGAAACTCAAGAAATTTCACACCAAAAAAACAATATCTCTTT
>NZ_KQ758752.1:0-2741 GCF_001457055.1 Priestia veravalensis
AAAATTAGTTAGAATACATAAGTAAATTTACTCTGTAAGAATTAAACGATGACAGTTCCAAAAACCTACAAAAATCCATTTTTAAGTAAAAAGCCTAATGTAAACTAACCAAGTTTTTCTATAATAGAAGAATGTATACATAGAAAGAAAGTAGGAGGCACCAAATGTTCATAAAACGAAAAGGAATTGTAGCCTTACTTCTCAGTAGCCTTGTCATAGGAGGGTGTCAAATGAATGAAGAACAATCAAACGAAACAAGACCAGTAGAACAGAAGCCGAGCGAAGTGGCCGTGGAGGAACTGCCAAATACAAGAGCCCTTCAAGATGAATTTACGCGCAGCATGCTGAAATCCGCACAGGAAACGGAAAAAGGATACTATACGCTTGTATCACAAACGGGTGAATATGAGATGCTGTTTCCGGCTGGTGGGGAAATTAGTAGCGGCAGTTATACTAACAATCAAGGTGTAAATGAAGCTTTTATGGCTGGAGTGTTATATGAAGATAAAACTCAGGCAAGAATCAAAGTGCACTTTAATCAAAAACAATCTAACGACGAAACGGGCATTCAATATGCACAGAAATTTCTTAAGAAAAATTTAGGTATTGAAGATGAATTTAAAAATATTGAGAAAAATGGTAATACGTTCTATTTAGCTCCTTTTCAATCAGAAAATGGTTATTATGGATATGGCGCATACATATACGACACGAGTAGAGATGTGGGAGGAATTGAATTTATCTACACAACAGAGTGTAGAGAGTCTATCAGTCCCTGTCGCCCTAGCAATCAAGAAGTCATGGAGAAAGTTGAAAAAATACTTTCATCTGTAGAATTCAATAAGGAGAAATAAAGATAAGCGTTTCATCGTGTGAGCGATGGATGTAGTACTATATTTTGGTCTTTATTAATAAAAATAAACAGAATAAATATGAAAATTGATTACCTGACTTCTTTCTGCAAGTTCACTTTCTTGAGAAGGTAATCAATATGCGTAATATAATGAATGAGGCTATGAAACTAATAAAAACTTCACTTAGACGTAAAGTTTTTATATTAAACGTCACTTCTATTCCTTTCAGTAAAGCGATGACAATCATATAAGCTGTAAATAGCCTGAAGTGTAAGAAGTCTAAACCATCTAGGTATCATTAACCACGTTTCCACTATAATCTTTGATAGCTTATTCAATACCTTTCACTTACCAACTAAATTAAATGACCACGCATTGTACTTTATCATATATGCCTGTCAAGGTCTAACTAAAAACCGATCTCAGTAAGAAGAAAAGACCACTTTCTCAAACTTCCTAAAATTAATGCGTAAGCAGTTTTAGCAAGAGAAAAACGCTAGTAATTTAACAAAAAAGGAGGACTTTATGAGTAGTAAAGAAAAAAGCATTCAGTTTTTTAAAGAATTTATAGATATTGACGGGCATCAAAATGGGATGTTTATTGAAACAGTGAGTTTAGAAAATCCTGTACTTTTATTTTTACATGGAGGTCCAGGGTTTCCACAGTACCCTGTTATTAAACAATCAGGCATGGGGTGGGAGGAAGATTTTACAGTTTGCTATTTGGAACAAAGGGGGACGGGTATGTCGTATAATGCATCAACACAAGGTGACATTACGTTAGGTCAATTAATTTCTGATGCATTAATTGTTACTGAATACTTAAAAACTAAGTTTAAGAAAGAAAAGATTTATTTGTGTGGACACTCCTGGGGGACTTTTTTAGGGAGTATTGTGGTTCATCGTTACCCTGAGAATTATCATGCTTACATTGGCATAGGACAAATGGGAAGACACTTTGAATCGAACAAAGACACATATGAGTTCTTGTTGGAAACAGCAATAAAAAAGGGAGATAAAAAAGCAGAAAAAGATATACGTTCAGTGACCTTTACTGAAGATTTCTACAAAAGTAAGGGTTATCGAAGGATATTAGGTCGCTACTTGAATAGGTTTGGTGGTGGCACGAAAAAAGTGGGGTATTCAAATTGGCAAAGCCTCAAAGATTTGTTTAGTTGCAGGCATTATTCTTGGAAAGAACGTGTGAATATACCAAAAGGAATTTTTGCAAGCTACGATGCTTTATCAGAAGCAATCGCAAAATCAGATGTCTCTTTATTAGCACCCAAGATTGAAGTGCCTGTTTTTATCATACATGGAGTGGATGACTATTCAACAAGTTATCGAGAAGCCAAACGATTTTATGAAAAACTAGACGCTTCTTCAAAAAAGCTATTCTCTTTTAACAACTGTGCACATTCTCCGTTTATAGAAGACCCTAATGCATTTAGAAACATTTTGCAAACTGAAGTTTTAAGATGATTTCTTTAAATAGAACGATAAAGACTGTTAAGATGTAGACCAATCATATCCAAAGCAGCTCATTTACAATGTAAATGGGCTTATTTTCATGTGAAAAATAAGAAAGTAATCACTGTAACCCCCCTTAACCAAGTAGTTCTAAAAGACTGAAAAAATCCATTTTTAAGTAAAAAGCCTAATGTAAAAACTAACCAAGTTTTTCTATAATAGAACAATGTATGTATGGAACGAAAAAAAAAGGAGGCACCAAATGTTCATAAAACGAAAAGGAATTGTAGCCTTACTTCTCAGTAGTCTGATTTTAGGCGGTTGTCAAATGAGTGACGAACAATCAAACGAAACAAAACCAGTAGAACAGAAGCCAAGCGAAGTGGCCGTGGAGGAATTGCCAAATACAAGAGCCCT
>NZ_KQ758753.1:0-2646 GCF_001457055.1 Priestia veravalensis
ATACTGATCACGTCCTTCTTTTAGAATACTAGTATCAGTTTGTCCAAGTTTGGGAGATTACCTGCAGATATTTTGAAGTTTTTGCACCAGAACCTCTTATAGTGGATCAAACTGAAAAACTATTAATGGGTATTGAACATGTTCTAAGTGTAGCTTCTGATTTAGTTGATGAAGTAGCTCGACTAAAACTTGTAGAAGAAGAATGTAAAATCCTAAAAGAGAAAGTCTTTATGAATCAGTTTACTAAAGCAGAACAAGAAGTCTTTGCTCTAGCTATTGAAGGTCATTCTATTTCAGAAATACAAAACCTTCTCCATAAAGAAGAAAGCACAATTAAAAATCAAAGAAAAAGTATCTTAAAGAAATTGAATACGGAATCTATGACAGACGCTCTTCAACAATTTCAAAATCTACATGAAGAACCTTCAGGGAAAATGATACGCATTTCATAACCATATAAGTGCCTTTAAGGCTAAAAAGTAGGCTTAAGCCTGCTTTTCTTTTTAGTCTAATAATCCCTTTTCCTTAAACACTTTTCTCAAAGCTTCATTTACTAATTCTGATTTATAACTTTTAGGGACTCGATCAATAATATTTAACACATCATCATCAAAATAAAAACCTCGATAGACTCGTTTTGAACGGTCTTTTGGACTTTGCAGCAACAAATCAATTGCATCTACTGTGCTAGCTTTTGAGGAGCTAGTGCTCGTACTTTCACTTTCATCAACATAGCTCGTACTAGCTGCTACTTCACTAGTAGCTAAATTTTGTTCTGCTGGCATTTTGCTGTTTTTAGAAATAAGGGTACTGAAATCAACATCTACTGGTTCTGATTCTTCTCCAACATAGCGATAAATGCTTTCCTTACTATCCCATTCATAGCCTAATTTCTTAATCTTTGATTGAATAGTGCGAGTGCTTACATCATATCGATCAGCTAATTCTTTAATCGTAATTTCTTTCATCATAATGCCATTTAACATCTTTTTTACCAGCATCCTACTAGCCCCCATTTTCGTATTAAGAGTATAGTACTAGTATTCAAATACAAGATGCTATTTCCTGCTATAATTTTCCTCTGAAACAAAAAATAAAAAGCAAAGAAATCTTAAAATTTTAAGATTTCTTTGCTTTTTATTTATCTAAATTAATGAGTAACAATATTATAAATGATATAACCTATTACGATAACAATTATAGGAACCATACATCCTGCTTTTCCTATGTATGTTCGATTAAAAATATCATTCTCATTATCATTTTTTTCTTTTTTCAAAAGACACCCTCCGATTTCTAAAGAGAGATTATGGTATTAAAATTCTAGTGTCTACTTTTAATGTACCAGAGTTGCTCCCTTTTTTTACTTTTGCTGTAGAACTAGCACCTACAGTCCCTTTAAATACAGGATACCATGAATCTTTAACATTTACTGTAGTAGTACTATTTTTTGAGATACTAACTGTTTGTTTTTGATTATTCGCTACATGTCCTGGTGCAAATGCAGAACTTCCTTGTTGTCCCATTGTTAAAGAACGACTAGAAACAGAAGAACCAGAGCCTGCAGACCAACGTACATTTACATAGTTCATATCGTAATGTTTTATACCATCTTTATACTGTACATGGTAAAACACCTTTACATAACCGGTAACCCCATATTTCCAAGATGATTGTTCTGTACCGTTAGAAGGTGCAGCTAGCAAATGTATAGCTGGTCTTGTAAATAAAGAAGAACTTGTTGGTTCTAAAATATTATCGTCCGTATTTTCCTCTGTATTAGCATCATCGCTAATTTCATCTGAAATTTCTTCAACACTTACATCAGAAACATATAATGCATTATATGTATCATCATCTACTTTTTTCATTTCTAGCAACTGAGTAGTTTGTTGATCTTGTAGTTCAATAGGTTCATTTGAAGTATCAAGGCTTTCACTTTCATCCTCTTTTAATGAAGAATTCACATCAGCTTGTGGTAATTCAAAAGTTTTACCATCTAACTTGAAAGTATCCGATTTCTCAGAATTGATAGAAGAGGAATCTATTTTTCCATCTATAGAATTTAGATTAACTTCAGGATGCCAAAAAATCACTTCTCCTTCATCAAGTGATGGTTGTTCTAAATTTTCTTCAGCAAACGCACTTGAAGAATACAGTAATGAAGATGCTGCTACGACTCCAACTAAAACTTTTTTAAATTGCAAAAAAAAACACTCCCTTAATTTTTATATATGGAATATATCACTAAATAAACAATTAATCTACATTTTTATGATACTTTTATCACGTTTTTTGAATTTTTATAATGTATTTATTAGTATTTTAGGCTTATTTATTCTTTTTTATAAAATTTGATTTAAGAAGACAAATTTATATTTTATACGAACATAGTTAACATAAAACACCTTATCGGTACGAATTATAGATTTATGGTAGAATAATCCTTAAAAGGAGGAATAAAGAAAGTTGAATAATATATTAAATACAAGAAAACTATTTAAAGACATGATGATATGGGAATGCGTATTGTTTATCCCTTCACTTTTACTGGTTCTGGTGCAAAAACTTCAGGGCAATTGCAAGTAATCTCTAAATTTTGGACATACTGATACTATTACTCTAAAAAAAGGGGCATGATCAGTA
>NZ_KQ758754.1:0-2563 GCF_001457055.1 Priestia veravalensis
TTGTAGACATAATGGCACCTCCTTTGATTGATACATTTATCGTACCGGAGGTGCCTGATGTTTTATATGCGTTGTTTGATTACGGGCTTACACTTCTCTTTTAAGTTCTAAAAATGAAAAGGCAGTAAGCTGATTTGCCCACTACCTTTTTGTGGTTAACTCTACTATTTTACTACACAAGTGGACTTTCTAAAAAAGCACCTACTTTGTCATGCCCATATTTAAAAAATTCAATAGCTGACGAAGGTCTTAAAAATTGATTAAACATTCTTTCAAAAATACCATCAGATAACATTTGCTTAACATTTTTATACTCAATTTCGATTGCTTGTCCTTTATGTTCAAACACTTTTGAATGAACTTGAGTAGTATTAAACCTAGCTGTTTGTTTTTTGGATAAAATATTAACATTTACCTCCTTATCCTCAAACATCTTCAACCATTTATCTATATCTAGAGACATGTAAATCACTTTTTCTCCATTAATTAACTTTACTTTGTCATTTATACTAAATGGGTGTAAAAATAAAGGATAAGACAATGGTGAGCTAACAGAACTTCTCAAATCAATTGTTGGAAAGTCTATACCGACAGATTCTTTCCACATGTCAAAACCTGTATGAATAGACATTTTTGAGGTATTGTACACACCCACAATAAGACAACCATCGATCGTTCTAAGTGAATAATTTCTTTTATCTACTTCTTTCATCATAGATGCTACGACTTCGTCAAAGTGTTCTGTATAAAATGTCTCCTTAACAGTTTGAATGTTAAGCCCAGTCACTTCGTCTGTTCCAGAGCCCGTATTAATAATTTTTGCTTTATTTAATGCCGTTGATTTTTGTTTAACATATCGATTAAATTGTTTTTTAAACTTTTCATCTTTGTCTTCCAACTGATAATGTAATCTTCTATCACACGGTATTTCTTCATATTCTTCAACTATTTTTGCAATTTCATCATTCACCTTTCCTTCTTTTAATTCTATCAGTTTTATATCAGGGCTATCCAATTCTCTTACTAATAAGTCACCCACTTGAATAAAAGACGTAATATCATTTACTAATGGGAATGTAGTTTTATCACTATTAAAAATTTCTTCCACTACTTTTAAATCATGTTTTAAATTAGAATTGAATATTTCTACTTGTGAAGTGAAACTATATAATCTTCTAATTATTGTTCTATCAAATCCTAATAATTGCCATGCGATAGTGTCTGCAATCTTTCTTAACACACTTTCTTTATATTCAATAACCTTCAAGTTATATTTTGACTTTTCAAGAGATTCTTTACTCGCTTTCTGTTTATTTAATTCTTTAATCAGTTTTTTTATTGTATCTCGCTTTTTCCCTAATTGTAATAAATTTTGTATTATTAGATTTTGTGCTTTCATAAATCCTATGTGTACATTTGAAATAAACTCAACATTTTTTTCTTTACTTTTTGAGAGTTTTCCAACAAAATCAATACAGCATAACAAAACGTTAGTCCTTCCTTACACACATTCAATTATCCTGCCAGCGTCCCTCACTAATTAAAATCTCTTTTAACCTTTGAAACATTTTGGGATGAAAATTAACTGACTGGGGATGATTATTTATTTCAGTAGGATTTAAAACATCATTTGAAACCATCCATATTTTTTCCTTATCGTTCTTATCTTGATATACATTAATCACAAACGAAATGGTCCTACTACTTTCCTTATTAGATTTATAAATTTCCCCTCTAAAAAATTGTTGTTTACTCAATTAATTCACTCCCTATTTTTTATACCCGTTCTTCCCATTTTAATTCAGGGAACTGTACTTTAAGTCTATGTATTTCATGTAACTTCTCAATGATATATTTTTGAATACTTTCAATATGATCTGATTCTGCTAAAAAGCTTAAAAGAGATTTACCTAGATATACTCTAAAATAGTCTTTTTCATCTTCGGGACTCTCAAAAATCCATTCTTCATTCTCAATACAGAAGGTATTAATTGCTTTGATAAGCTCATCTTTCCTTCTACAATTAGGACCTATCTCTAAGAATACCGTAATATCTGGATATTCTTCCTCTGTAAACCTGAATCCGCAACCAATGAATTTCCAATCACTTTGATCACTAATCGAAACATATCTATTGAAAGTCCTTAGCTGATTCGCTCTATTTGACCATTGCATGGGCTTTCCAAAAAGTTGTATAAATATTTCTTTTACCTTACCATTTAGTGTTTCATCTAACATAGATTGTAATTTATAAAGATTCTGTAATGCATATATATCAGTTGGTGTAAATTTTCTGCTTTTATTCAATTCATTAACCTCCATGTATTTAAGCACTTCGTTTACATATAAATCTCCTTTAAAAGTCATTAACCAATTGTAAAATTGGAACCACTGTAGCTGGTTAAATTTTGTTCCTTTTTGAAAGTATCCGCTTTTCTTCTTTGGATCATATTTTCTAGTGATGTAAAATAACACTAGTGTTGCATAAATGTTGACGCAATTTTCAGTTTAATGTTTTTTCCTGTTTAGAGCCAAAAAAGTAAATACCTTATTAAAGGTGGCT
>NZ_KQ758755.1:0-2515 GCF_001457055.1 Priestia veravalensis
CCTTTATATCTTTAAAATAATTGAAAAAAGGCGAAGTCGCACCGGCGACTTCACCTTTTTTCGATTATAGAGACCTTTTGTCCCAGCCTCATTTACTTTTAAAAGTAAAGTTTAAGACACCTTTGACTTTCTCTAATACTTTTTCCAACTAGATAAGGATTTATAGAAAAGGAAAATGCCGTAAAACCCTCTAGCCTTAACTACCTTTTATTGTATAATTTAAGTATATTGTTTACGTTTAGTAAAAATTTTGGGGACGGTGTTTTATATGTCATTAAAAGACGAGATCAATAAAAAAGCAAAGGAAATACAAGCAGACGGATATCCAATGTCGATTGGTGAGCTAATAAATATGTATAAAGATGAGGAACTTGTAATTAACCCTGAGTTCCAACGTTTTTTTCGCTGGACCGACATACAGAAAACTAAGCTAATTGAGTCAATACTTCTAGGAATACCCATACCGCCAATTTTTGTTTCTCAACGTGATGATGGTGTATGGGATGTTATAGACGGTTTACAAAGATTATCAACTATAATGGAATTTGTTGATGAGCTAAGGCTTCCACCAGGAAAAGAAAAAAGACCTTTAAAATTATTAGGGACAAAGTTCTTGCCTTCCCTTGAAAATAAAGTATGGAATGATATATCTGATCCTGATAATTCATTTACATCTGAGCAAAGAATCGATTTCAAACGTTCAAAGATGGATATAAAAATAATTAAAAAGGCTAGCGATAAGGATGCTAAGTATGAGCTTTTTCAAAGAATTAATACAGGTGGTACTAAGCTTGAGCCTCAAGAGGTACGAAATTGCTTACTAATAATGGTAGATAGGGATTTTTATTTATGGGCGGCTAGACTTAAAGAAAATCAACATTTTCAAAACTGTATCCCTCTGACTGAAAAGCAATATTTAGAGCAATATGATATGGAAATTTTCATGAGATATCTTGTCTATCGTCATGCTGATTTTGAAAATATAAAAGGATCAGAGGATATGGCTGAGTTTATAACTGATGAGGTAATTAATTTAATTGAAAATAAAAAGATTGATTATGATCAAGAGGAACAAATTTTTATAAAAACTTTTGAATACTTGGACAACATACTTTCGGAAGATAGTTTTCGTAAATATGATTATGAAAAGCAAAAATTCAAAGGGGCTTTTTCATTAGCTGCATTTGAAACAATTGTTGGAGGAATAAGTGAAAATATTGACAGTATTACTGCTAAAGAACCAGACCAGGTTGTAACAACAATTAAGAACATCTATAACTCAAGTTCATTTCTGTCAATTACATCAGGAAGTAGCCGACCAATTATTCGAGTAAAAGAGTTATCTAGTTTAGGAAGGAATACATTTGGACAATGAGCTCAGATTATTTAGAGAAGCTCCAAGATAAATTGGATAAAAATTTATCTTGGAGAAAAAAGGAATTAACAACTTTAAAGTCCAATATAGATTCCTCAGAAGGTGCAGTCCTTAATACCTTTATTAGAGTAGGTATTACGATTTTATACTCTCATTGGGAAGGATTTATCAAAATGGCTGCTAGGGAATATTTAAACTATTTAAACTCTCAAAGAATAGAGTGCCAGTATATGACTGATAACTTCATTACTTTACTTTTTAAATCTACAATTGTGGATGCAAGGGAATCAAATAAATCTATAGCACATCATAGAATTACGCATTCTCTTTTTAATCATTCGGGTAGAATATTTAAAGTAGATGCTATGAAGAAACTGATTGTAGATACAGAAGCAAATTTAAGTTATAAGGTTTTAGAGGACATATTATTTAGTTTAGGTTTAGACAAAACAAAATATGAACTTAAAGAGCACTATATTAAAGACATGATGGTGGATGACAGAAATAAGATTGCTCACGGAGAATATTTAGATTTAGTAAACAGTAAATTACCAGATGCAGATAAAATAGCAAAAGAGGAGTTTGAGACACTCTATAAAGAAATTCTTTCTTTAGTAGAGCACTTCAAGGATCAAATAATGGACGCAGCTACTAAAAAACTCTATCTTAAAACACCAAATTAAAAAGGAGTGTAATTTTACACTCCTTTTTGGTGTATGTAATAAAAATTTCATTTTGAAAAAATAGTAAAAAGTCTTTGGCTTTTTTTAAGAATTTAAATAATGCACAATAAACCATGAAATTTTTAGTTAGGGGTTTAAAGTATATCTAGCATAGATATTTATATATTATTAACTTGGTGTCTATGCTGATAGACAGTCCACTAGTGAGGCTAGGAACATAAAAGGAACACATAAAAACAGGTTTTTAATAATTTTCATAAGTATATTTATATTTTAAATTATGGAACTTTGTTTCATATAGGTTTTTATAAGCATAAAAATATGCCGTTTTTAGTTCAGAACTTTGATTATTGTAAATATCTAATGTACTAGTGACTGATACTACGTCAAGAAAATAGACACAGATTTCTACCGCACTTTCGCTTGGTAGCCTTCATAAAAAAGTTTAAATTTATAA
>NZ_KQ758756.1:0-2405 GCF_001457055.1 Priestia veravalensis
GTAAGCCCCCATTCAAACAACGCATATAAACACGCAGCACCTTCTGGTACGATACATGTATGAATCAAAGGAGGTGCATGTCTTATGCCACAACAAAAATTAACGATTGTCCCCGTCACACTACACCCAGATACTAAACATTCTTTATCATCCACTTCTTCAAAAGATCCTTCAATAAGCATTTGCACGATCAAAACGGCAAACGCGGAAATATCCTTCTATGGCGGCGTAGGTGAGCACGTTATCCAAACCGTTATGAGGGAGTTGAAACATCTGTGAAATACGATTATACAAGTGTGAAAAATATCTACATCATTTGCGGAAAGACCGATATGCGAAAAGGCATAGACGGGCTTGCCACACTGATTCAAGATTCTTTCGAACTTGATCCATATGGCGATTCCATTTTCTTATTTTCAGGATGGAGTAAAGATCGCTACAAATGTCTGTATTTTGATGGCGATGGCTTCGCCATGCTTTATAAGCGTTTAGATAGTGGAAAACTTCAATGGCCAAAAGATGAAAATGAAGTACGTAATCTTTCACAACAGGAGCTCCGATGGTTACTTGAAGGGTTATCCATTCAGCAACCAAAAGCCATTCAACCATCACTAAAAGGCGTGTTCTAAAATCGTTCAAGTTGGTACTTTTATCTTTATTTCACTATTCAAACTGATTATAATAGGAGGAACGAAACTGAACGGAAAGTAGTGAATGTTGTGTCGAACGCTTCTTCTAATAACAAAAGTAAAGATGAGAAATTAATTCGACTGCTTGAAGAACAATTAGCTCATTCGAATCAACAAAATAAAAAGTTATCGAAAAAGTTGGATCAATCATTGAAACAGATTGAATCGTTGACGCAACAACTTCAACATTTAACAAAACTCTTATATGGCTCTAAAACAGAAAAATCCAAATACAATACGCCCGACGGGCAAGTGTCCTTATTTGAGGATGACCCGTCTTTTACTGATTCTGAGCACACAGAAGAACAAAGCCAACAGACGATTTCTTATACTGTTGTTCGAAACATCCAGAAGAAAAAGAGAAATGATTCATTGCGAGATGATGTAGAAATAGAAGCGATCCATCATCATCCAGACAATACCATCTGTGACTGTTGTCAACATCAAATGGTTGAAATCGGCGGAACGGTTGTCCGTGAAGAAGCTACATTTATTCCCGCAAAAATGATGAAAGTACAGCATATTGAACATGCCTACGAATGTAGGAACTGCAAAAGTGATGCATCACAATCCGCACAAATTAAGCGTGGAAAAGCACCACAGCCACCGATTCAACGTAGCATCGCAAGCCCTAGCGTGCTTGCGAAAGTCATCTATGATAAATTTGCGCAATACTTACCCCTTTACCGCCAGGTCAAGGAATGGTCACGTTATGGTCTAGATACGAATGATAAAAATCTTTCTAATTGGGTCATACATGCAGCACATGATTGGCTACTACCTATTTATGAACGAATGAAAGAGTTGATGATGTTTAAGTCTGTTCTACATGTCGACGAAACGTATTCCCAAATTATTCATCGTTCTGATGGGAAATCTGGTCAATCCAATGCCTATAACTGGGTATATCGAAGTGTGCCAAGCCAAGGTCCCTTGATTATTCTATTTCAAAGCTCTTTATCACGGGCTCGGTCCGTCCTTGAAAGTTTCACGGAGGGGTATTCCGGTACAATTATTTGTGATGGTTACTCTGCCTATGATAAGATTGGCGGAATTACCTTCGCAAATTGTTGGGCACATGTTCGTCGTTATTGGTTGAAAGCCGACAGTAAGAATGGCCAAGTTGGTGTGAAGTATTGTGATGAATTATATCGACTAGAAAGGAAATTTAAACATTTGTCTCCGAGCAAGCGCAGAAAAAAACGCCAAAAATACTCGAAGCCAATCGTTGACAAATTTCTTAACTGGATTGAAACATCACCATTCTACGGAAAAAATGCCCTCGCAAAGGCAGCTGAATATACGTTGAATCGAGCAAATGGGCTTAGAGCATTCTTGAACGATGGCCGCATTGAGATTGATAATAATCCAGCCGAAAACGCCATCCGCCCCAATGTCATTGGTCGAAAAAATTGGCTCTTTAGTGTTAGTGAAGACGGTGCAAAAGCGAATGCCATCTGTTTGAGTATCGCAGAAACTGCAAAAAGTAATGGCATTGATTTCTATGAATATATAAAGAAACTTTTGACGGATCTACCGAATATCGGCATCCATCAAAATCCTGAAATTCTAGATCAATACATGCCTTGGTCTAAAATGATTCAAGCAACATGTAATAGAAGATAGATGAGGCCGTATTTTTGATAAAAAATCATAAAAATACGGCTATTTATCATGCGTACCATGAAGGTACGCTGTTTTTTATTTCGGGCTTAC
>NZ_KQ758757.1:0-2380 GCF_001457055.1 Priestia veravalensis
AAAAAACCTGAACGATTAAAAGTTATGAACTCTCAATCGTTCAGGTATAGTAAGGACTGAACTACTTATGTCTCAGTCTCTTTTAGCACCTTATTAACACTCTTCCGGTGTACCAGCGTTCGCTGCCGTGCGGAATGAAGATCCGCAGCCGCATGATGCAATGGCATTTGGATTATCAATTGTAAATCCTCCACCAAGCATAGACTGCTTATAATCAATCTTAACTCCTTTTAAAATCGGCACACTTTCTTTATCAACAAGAATTTGAATGCCATGTTGCTCAAACTGCATATCGTCTTCACTAACTTCGTGTGCGAAGCCCATTCCGTATGATAAACCTGAACAGCCTCCTCCGTTAATCGTTACGCGAAGGTAAGCATTCTCTTCTTCATGTTCTTTCATCATATCTTTTATTTGAAAGCTAGCCGCTTCTGTAATTTCTAGGATATCTTGACTCATAGTTAGATGACCTCCTTTTACCTATAAGTATACGCTGTGAGTACATGATGAACAACTACTCTGCTTTCAGTTCTTAATAGTAATAAACGCCATCACAAATAACAACTGCTGGACCTTTCATTAGTACATGGTTATTTTCTTTCCATGTAATGGTTAAGTCTCCACCCGCCAAGTGAACAATTGTGGGAGTATTTTTTTGCGTAAGATTATTTAAAACAGAAGAAACAACTGCTGCACATGCACCGGTTCCACAAGCTTGCGTTACACCTGAACCTCTTTCCCAAACGCGAAAATGCATTTCTGATTCATTCATAATCTCTACAAATTCAACATTTACACCTTCCGGAAAACGTGGATCCTTTTCAACCACTGGTCCTAATGTATGAAGAGGTGCTTTTTCAATATTTTCTACATAAAATACAACATGAGGATTTCCCATCGATACAGCTGTACCTATAAGCTCTTCGCCACCGAACTCCATTTTCTCTGACACGATGCTGTTACCTTCAAATCCAAGCATTGGAACTTCAGCTGGCTTTAATTTTGGTTTCCCCATATCAATTGTTACTTCATTTACTTTTTTATCCTGCAAATGAACAGTCGCATGGACAAGACCTGATAATGTTTCAATTGTAAACTCTTCTGTTTCTACTAAATTATGCTCATATGCATACTTAGCTACACATCTTAAGCCATTCCCACAATTTTTTGCTTCTGAACCATCGTTGTTAAATACGCGCATTTTAACATTCCCTTTAGTAGAAGGACAAATTAGAATCATCCCATCTGACCCGATGCCCGTATAGACGTTTGATACCTTAATAGCAACAGAAGCTAAATCTTCTTCCGCAATATGCTCTTCAAATAGATTGACGTAGATATAATTATTTCCAAGCGCGTGCATTTTTGTAAAAGCAAATTTTTTCATTTAATCACCCATTATTTTTTAGTATGGTCTTAGTATAAAATCATTCAATGTAGGAAACAATAAGAACATCCCCCGTTTCCCAACTCTTTAGCCAAAATGGTTAAGGAGTTTTTATTTTTCTATCACAAACACTACAAAAGACCCAAAACACGAAACGAAAAGTGTATAATATAGTTATAAAGAATCATTGAACTTCAAAAGGAGGAAATGAATTGGAAACCCTACATCCTCTTTATGATAAAAAAATCGCTTGTGCTTTGTGTAGCCACAGCTTTTATTCTAAAAAAGTCCGATCTCGCTTTTTAAAGGCTCAAAGATACGATACTGATTTTTTTATTTATTATGAAAACCCAAAGCTGCACCCTATCATATATGATGTCGTAATCTGTCCAAAGTGTGGATATGCGAGTACAGAACAATTCTCAAGAATTTTTCCTCCAGGTAGTGCAAACCAAGTTAAGGAAAAGGTCACAAAAAATTGGAGCTACCAGCCATATGATCAAGAACGAACGTTGCAACAAGCAATAAATGCTTACAAGCTGGCTATTTATTGTGCCAACATAAAAAAAGAAAAGTCATCTGTACTCGCAAGCCTCACGCTACGAGTAAGCTGGCTATACCGACTGCTTGATGACATCCAACAAGAGCGAGCTTTCGCTTTACATGCATTAAAGTGCTACACCACAGCATATTTAGAAGAAACGTTCCCTTCTAACAGTAACGAAGTTCGATTGTTATATATTATAGGAGAACTAAACTATCGGCTCGGGTTTCAGCAGCAGGCGCTTCTCTATTTTTCAGAAATTATCTATAAACATAAAAATCATCCCGATCGCAAAACATTTGAGCGAACTAAAGAAAGATGGCATGAGATTCGTAGCATATCATAGCAAAACAGAAGAGGCTGGGACAAAACCCTCCTCTGAGATGAAAAAAGCCGTGAAATTTTACGATGAGTAAAATTTCACGGCTTTGTTTTATTTTTTCCATAAA
>NZ_KQ758758.1:0-2289 GCF_001457055.1 Priestia veravalensis
TGATAGGTTGATATTTTTTGCTGGTATATTTGGGTAAATAAGCGTTTCATCTTATCAAGCAAAAACTGTACACTTTATTCTAGCAGTCACAGTATATCTGTTGATTCAACTAGAGTAAACCAAAATGATTTATTTGTTGCTATCTCAGGTTATCAGCAAGACGGTCATGATTTTATAGATAATGCAATAAAAGCAGGAGCTACTGCTATTGTTGGAGAAAAAGAGATAAGTGACTTAACAGTTCCTTATATTAAAGTAGCCAACAGTCGATTGGCACTTGCTAAAATTGCTGGTAACTTCTATAAACATCCATTTAGAACACAAAAACTTATCGGTATTACTGGTACGAATGGAAAAACAACAACCTCTTTTATGCTAAAACATATCCTAGAAGAAGCAGGTTTGTCTTGTTCTTTATTTGGTTCTGTTTTTAACGTTGTAAATGGACAAGTTTCTTCTTCTAAACATACAACCTTAAATGCTCTCGAGCTACAAAGACAACTTTATATAAGTAAAGATGACGTTATTATTATGGAAGTTTCTTCACATGGTTTATCACAGTTTCGGGTTGAAGGAATAAAATTTGATTATTGTCTATTTACGAATTTAGATGAGGAACATCTTGATTACCATAAAGATATGGAAAAGTATTTCTCTGTTAAAGCTAGCCTATTTAATAAATTAAAATTAAATGGTAGTGCAATTGTAAGTGCCTATAACAGTTGGGGAGAAAAACTAATTGATAAACTAAAGGGGAACGTTTCGAATATTGTTACAATGGGCGAGGGAAGCAATCATGATCTACAAATTATTTTTGAGAAAAATAAAGAAGATTCTTCTACATTGTTAAACCAAAGAAACAAGAGCTATGAATTAAAATTAAAAATGTTAGGTTCTCATAATATATATAATGCTGCAATGGCATTTTTGACAGCTAAAGAACTAGGTATTGAAGAAAATAGAATTATTCGTTCATTAGAGACATTGAGAGGTGTTCCAGGGAGATTCGAAATTATTCAAGCTCCAGAACAAGCTACTTTTGTTATTGACTATGCACATACAGCTGACGCTTTTTATCATTGTCTAAAGACAGCAAGAGATTCTGGTGCAAAACGAATTTATCATGTTTTTGGATTTAGAGGGAATAGAGATGAGAACAAACGTCAAGCAATGATTAACATTTCTAATGAGCTTAGTGATTTAAGTATCCTAACTTTTGATGATTTGAATGATGTCTCTGCTGAAGAAATGGAAACCACCCTTCGAAAATTAAACGTACAAGAAAAAGGAATAGTAATACCTGATCGAACTTTAGCAATCAAATTTGCGTGGACTTATGCTTCTAAAGGGGATTGGGTTATTATCACAGGAAAAGGTGTAGAGACTTATCAAGAATTATATGAAATACCTACTAGTTCTGATAAGGAAACTATTGAGTACCTTCTTCAATAATTAAAGCACTAACAGTCATACCAATTGAGATTAATTGTTCAAAAATATAGGAACAAATGAAAGTTACAATAAAACAAACCAATCTATAGGGTATTAGCCTTATAGGTTGGTTTGTTTTTTAATTTCATGAAACTAATAAGGTTTTGCCCTCTATTTAGAAATAGATTTCCACTTCCTCCACCCATACACAAGAAGAAAAATGGATATACACAACAAAAGAAATTTACCTTGCTTTGTCCAAGTGACAATCTGATACGTAGAATATACCTCAATAGCAAGAGCAGGAATTTTCCCAAGAGTACTTGCCATAAAGAAATGAAAAGGGGACATTTTCCCTACAGCAGAAAGGAAAGTAACAATACTAGAAGGTACAAAGGGCATTAACCGCAGGGAAAAAACCATCAGAAAAGCTTCTTTTCCCGTAACATGTAGTAATTGTTGTACTTTAGGATATTTAGAAACTTTTTGTTCAACAATTCGATTAAATCCTTTCCTATATAGCACAAAAGAAATAATTGCTTCTATTACTTCTCCTAAAAAAGATATAATTGTACCTTCCCACAAACCAAAAATTTTCAAATTAATGGCTGTCACAAATGTGCTAGGAATAAAGCCTAATATGCTTACAACAATACTTATAAGAACACTTAAAATAACTGCTATTTGAGGATAGGTAGATAATAGGGACTTCAAATATGATTGCATTAATTGAATCTCCTGTTATAAATTTTTTATATTTAGACACTAGTGTCGCATTAAAATAATTCAACGCTTTATAAAAATCTAAATTTTCAGTAATTTTATCTTTGCATAAAAAAAGCCTTTATAATGGTTGGG
>NZ_KQ758759.1:0-2257 GCF_001457055.1 Priestia veravalensis
CTTGAGCAAATTAAAAATGAGCTCCAAGTGGCATAGGGTACCTATCATTTCTAATCGAATGGAAATATTTGTATCTAAAAATGCTCATTATCAGTTAATAATTAATTTTCTTTGCTCCTAGATATCTCTTTGACCAATAGCTATTACTCATTGAACTAATTGTCACACCCGTTGATGAACCAGCTTGTAAAAATTGACCATTACCGAGATAGATACCAGCATGTGATGGACCTGGCTTGTATGTTTCAAAGAAAACAAGGTCTCCTACACTTGGAGATTTAACAGATACACCAACCTTGTAAATATCCGCCACTGTACGTGGTAATTTAATGCCAAGCGCCTCTTTATATACATAATCTAGGAATCCACTACAATCAAATCCACTTGGAGTAGTTCCACCCCAAACATATTTTACGCCTATGTATTTTTTTCCTGTGTTAATTAATTTTGAAGCACTAGATGTAGAAGTATTACTTGGTTGAACAGGTTTAGATGGGGTAGTTACCGAACTAGAATTTCCCAGCGCCTTCCATGTAGCCGGTCCAACAATTCCATCTGCTGATAATCTATTTGCTTTTTGAAAGTTAACAACAGCTTGCTTTGTAATGGATCCAAAATAAGTTGTTGTTGTGCTATTTTTAAAATAACCTTTTTGTTTTAAGATTTGTTGTAATTTTTGAACATCGGAACTTGTCATTCCTTGCTTTAATACTTTAGTGCCCGCAGTAGCTGTATTGGAACCTTGATTACTACTAGCTACGTTTAACGCCTTAAATGTAGTTGGTCCAACAATTCCATCTGCTGATAATCTATTTGCTTTTTGAAAGTTAACAACAGCTTGTTTTGTAATAGATCCAAAATAAGTTGTTGTTGTACTATTTTTAAAATAACCTTTCTGTTTTAATACCTGTTGTAACTGTTTTACGTCATTATTTTTCATTCCACTTTTTAGTGTTTGATCACCAAAAGCTGCATTACTAATAATAGGACTTGCAAACAAAGCGCTTGCGACTGTCATAGTTGCTACCAATTTTTTCATTTATATGGGACCTCCTGAATAATCTTCCTCTTAAACTATTGTTATCATACCATTATTCGACATTATTTGATGATTAAGAGTAGTTTACAAAAGTATGGAGGAAATGTGGAGTTTTACATATAATTACAAAAAATAAAGAATCATTATAACAGTCTGCAAGTATAAACCTTATAATCTATTTAAATAAAAGAAGTTATAAGGCAATATTTTTATACTAGTTGACTTAGGAACCCACTGTTATGGTGCCATTCATACCTAATTGCTCATGGCTTGGTAATGTACAATAGAAATTATAAATTCCCTCTTGGGTAAATGTAACGGTTATCTCGCTTGCTTTCCCTGGAATTGCATGTAAATGTAGAGCATTATTACCTTCATGTTGATGAGTAGTTCCATTTTGTATTTTAATGCCTTGCGAACGTTTAAACTCTAAATCATGTTCAATTTTTCCTTTATTCTCCAACTTTATAGTGACAGTCTGTCCTTTTTTGATAGATAAGTTACGGGGAGTATAGTTGTATTCTTCACTCGATATAAGCATTGAAGCAGAATTGTTTTTACTAAGCTCTAAATTATTACTACTCTCTGTCTGATGCAATTGATGAATATTATTTGAATTAATTGTTGGAACCTTAACTACTGGACCCAGTTGGTGAAATAAAATAAAAAAACTAGCCATAATCCCTGCATACATCAAGGGATTTCGGAGATAACGTGTTATTCTTGACTTATGATGAAAAACATAACATATGATAACGCTAATGACAAAGACATATAGTGTAAACATAATTTTAATTAATGGATCTGCATATTGAGTATCTACCATATCTCCGAGCATAGCTCCCATCATTCCACCCATAATTGCAGACAAAAAACTTTCTAGTATAGCCAATATCCCAAAAGTTCCTGCGATCATATAAATAAGTACTACGCTTATTCCCATACTTAAGATAGTAGAAATAAATAAGTTTCCCTTTAATATTACACCTAGTAGCACGCCTATCAACAGACTAGCTATCATACCTATACTCATTCCGACAGTCATACTTGCCATTTTCTCTATGGTATCTTTATTCTTAATGCCTAGAAAAGAGGTATATGCACCTAATAAGATAACAACTATAATGTAAGCCCGAAATAAAAAACAGCGTACCTTCATGGTACGCATGATAAATAGCCGTATTTTTATGATTTTTTATCAAAAATACGGCCTCATCT
>NZ_KQ758760.1:0-1913 GCF_001457055.1 Priestia veravalensis
GGGGCTGTCCAAAAAGTCAGTAAAAGCTGATTTTTTGACAGCCCTCTTTCTGGATTTTTTTTGAAAAAATACACAAAAAAATCGTCCTATCTAGTAAAATGAAAGTTACCACACCAACATTTCAAGAAAGGGACGATTTTTTATGTGCAATCATTATAACACGCAATTGACTCTTCTTCCAGAGACAGAGGAAAAAAAGACTTCTAAAAGACAATTAGCCCCTACTTTCAAACCCTATGACAATCGTCAAATTCAAGCAATCTTTGATATTGAAGCACTCATACCAGAACATCATGTGGCACGTGTGGTGGATGAAATGGTAGAGGCTGTTCCGGATAAGACCTTGTTTTCTCATTATAAAGGTGGAGGTCGTAGTTCCTTTCACCCCAAAATGATGCTTAAAATTATCTTGTTTGGTTATTCCCAAAAGGTTTATTCCTGCCGTGGAATCGAAAAGTTGATAAGAGAAAACATCCCAGCCATGTGGTTGGCCGCGATGCAACAACCTGATTTCCGTACGATTAACGAGTTCCGCGGAGAACGAATGAAAGTCTTGATGGATGAATTGTTTGAAGCCATGATTCTCAAATTAATAGAAGACAACTATATTTCAATGGAAAACTACTTTTTAGATGGCACCAAGATTGAGGCTGATGCCAATAAGTATTCTTTTGTATGGAAAAAATCGACTTCTAAGTTTGAAGCTAAATTAAGAGAAAAAATTCAAGAAACCCTCCAACACATTCATGAATTAACTCAATTAGAATCAACATCTGAAACTACGCAGAAAGAATCTGAACCAAGTGCGGAGACCATTGAACATGATCTGGAGGAGGTAGCCAAAGAAATAGAAGAAAAAGTAGAGACTCTAACCGAGGAAATAGAGAAGGAAACAGATACACAGATTCGTAAGGAGAAGAGACAAGAACGTAGTAAATGGAAGAAACCGTTAAAGCTGATTCGAGAAAATTTCTTACCACGAATAGCGAAATACAAGGAACAGAACGAGATCTTTGGAGACCGTAACAGCTATTCCAAAACAGACAAAGACGCCACTTTTATGCGTATGAAAGAAGATCATATGAAAAACGGTCAGCTCAAACCAGGTTATAACGTTCAAATGGCCACGGAAAATCAGTTTATTTTGTTTTATACGATTCATCAGAGACCGACTGATACCCGTTGTTTTATTCCGCATTTAGAGAAACTAGCTGCCTCTTCTTTACCAATGCCTAAAACGGTAATTGCGGATGCAGGGTACGGTAGTGAAGAAAATTATGTCTATGCAGTAGGTGATGAAAAAGAACCGCGTTTTGACTTTTTGATTCCATATGGGACCTACTTGAAAGAGAAAACCAAAAAGTACAAAAACGATATTAAAAACCCAAAAAACTGGGATTACAATGAACAAGATGATTATTTCATTTGCCCAAATGGGCGAAAAGTCCTTTTTAAGAAGTATCAAAACAAGAAGAACCAATCAGGTTACGAACAAAGTTTCAAAATTTATGAATGTGAAGACTGTTCGGATTGTCCATTGAAGGCACAATGTACAAAGGCAAAAGGTAATCGTCAAGTTCATTGGAATACCATTTTTGAGGAAATGAAAGCAAAGGCCAAAACAGCCCTTGAATGTGAAACGAAAGCCGCTATCTACGCTCGTCGTAAGGTCGAGGTCGAAAGTGTGTTCGGTCACATCAAGGGCAATCGGTCGTTCCGCAGATTTTCCTTGCGGGGACTCGATAAAGTCCATGTGGAATTTGGGATTGTGGCATTAGCCCACAATATACTAAAAGTAGCTGGCATTCGCCAGTTACTTTTAGATAATAATCGAAAATATATAAAAACAGGTGGAGAAAAACATTGCGTTTTTCTCCACCTGTTTTATTTAGAGGGACTTATTAGACAGCCCC
>NZ_KQ758761.1:0-1894 GCF_001457055.1 Priestia veravalensis
CAAAATAGCCAGCTAACTGAAAAAAATTCAGTTAGCTGGCCGTTCGTCGTGCGTACCGTGAAGGTGCGCTATTTTTTATATTTCGGGCTTACATTTAACCTTGATTGGCTTGGGACTGACCCCTGTTTTTGAGACAGGAATCAAAACACCTTTTAAACACGCAGCACCTCCTGGTACAATACATGTATCAATCAAAGGAGGTGTTAGTATGCAACATAAAAAGTATTCACTGTATAAAAATGGAGTATACTTACATGATTTTGATACTATGACTGAATGCTCCAAATGGTTAGAGAATATTATAGGAGGCTCTTTGTATCAGGGCTTGAGCAGAATTAGAGATGGAAAATGGATACCTGATGAAAGGTCACAGCTTTTTGGATATGAGGTTAAAACTAATGACACTGAGGAGAGCTAATTAGGCTCTCCTTTTTCTGTAATAGGATGCTTTTCTAAAACTGACTCAGCTTATCCCTTAAATGAATAATTACATAGTAAATGAATAATTACATAGTAAATGTAAAAAATATATTTGTTAAAAATAACTAAGGAGATGATACAAATGGCATTAATACCTTATGATCCATTTAGACAATTAACTAACATTAGGAGAGATTTTGACAGATTATTCAATGATTTCCCTTTTCATTTAGACAATGAAATGAATCAATTGGGGAATATAAGAGTGGATGTTCATGAAACAGATAAAGAGGTAGTAGCAACTTGTGACATTCCAGGCTTACAGAGTAAAGAAGATGTAAACATTGATATTGAAAATAATGTATTGAGAATTAGTGGCTCAATTAACAGAACTAATGAGATTAAAGAAGAGAATATGCATAGGAGAGAAAGATACACAGGTAGCTTTCACAGAGCCGTTACACTACCAACTCCTGTTTCTGAGGAAGATATAAAGGCTTCTTATAAGAATGGTGTACTAGAAGTTATCATGCCTAAACAAACTCAAACAAATAAAAAGAGAATTGATGTGGATTTCCATTAAAAATGAGCAGTTTGCTACCTGTAATGAAAGAGTTTGGCAGGGATTACTTGCAGGAAGTTGCTGAGGAACAACCTGACCTAGTTGATTTGCTAATTTTAAGCTGCCATTTACCTCAGGGAAAGAAAAAAATTATTTTAAATGAGCTGACTAATAATATTAAAAATTCCTACCAGAGGCTGGGACAAAACGCTCCTAAATAAACTAAAAAAGCCGGTGCAGTTTTACGACGAGTAAAATTGCACTGGCTTTATATTTTTACAATAAAATAAGGACCACTTCTGATAAAATTAAGTTACCACACCAAATCATATCGAAAGAAGGATCCTTATGTTTAAAAATTATAGCATGAATCAATTAATTCTACCTTTAGATCTTGAAATAAAACTGCAAAATAATGATAGTGCATTCTCTATTCACCATTTAGTTGAAAGTATCCCACAAGAAGCGCTCGAACCATTCCTTCGAAATACCGGCTGTCCTGCCTATCATCCTCTTTTACAGATAGGGCTACTGCTGAGAAAGTTGCTAGTAAGGTTTTAAGCAATCTAAATAACAAAAAAGCAGTGGCAGCTTGGATAAGTAATCCTCAAAGTAAGTCAAAGTTAGTGTTATCTTATGAAGGAGCTGAAGTTATTGGACGTGGAGTAAAAAGAGATTCTACAACTGTTGAAAGTATGACAAATGCTAGAATTGTCTTGAAAAAGGATGGAGCAGGGAATTATATTCTAACTGGATATCCAAACTAATACTAAAGGGTGAGATGTTATGTTGTCTTCTAACAAATTAGAAGAACCTGTTGGATCGGCTATACTTAGTTAGACAGAAATTTTAAGGTCAAGTAGAATTAACTATACTAATCAGTTATGAGGAGAATCTACATGACAAAAAAAG
>NZ_KQ758762.1:0-1861 GCF_001457055.1 Priestia veravalensis
AAAGGGGGGAGGGAAGGTTTCTTTTTTACAACTACAATAGAGTTGATTTTTTTTTTTTTTTTTTTTTTTTTTTTTTTTTTTTTTTTTTTTTTTGGATATTTATGTTAAAATCACTGTAAAGATTGTGAAGAAATGTACTTAAACTAACGCGCAGGATAGTTAAATAAAAGATTCAAACTTATACTAATATATTTCCCATCCTGCCATGTCAGTAGATATTACAAAATACACAAATACTTATTTACTTACCATTTCGACCATTTCCCAAATTGCATCAATAACAGCTTCTGGTTGATCAATGTGAATAGCATGTCCAGCCTCTTTAATGATTATATGTTTGGATTTTGTTGACAAAGTTGCTAGTTCCTTCTGAAAATTCATCCATACGGCCATTGAGTCTGTTGTATGTATGGGTTGGGTGCAGCCAGTCATTACCATAAGAGGAGTATCCCCAATGTCTGCTCCACGGACTTGTTCTAGACTTTCTTCAAATTCAGTAAGGCTACCCTCTATACCTTCTACGTGGAATTGGGCGAAATATCCTTCCTGGGCCTCTTTTGATAATAAAGGAGCCATTACTTTATTCTGGTCTTCGTGGCAAGACTCCAATAGGATTACTCCGGCTACCTCTTTTGGATACATATTCGTATATAATCTAGCGTTTACTCCCCCAAAAGAGTGCCCCACTAATATAAATGGGGGCTTAATATTGGCTTTTTGAAGCAGTGTTCTAAGGTGCTCAACGATTTGTAAACTATGTTTGGGGTTGTTCCCCTGGCTACTATTGCCTACACTTTCTCTGTCATACATAAATATCTTCGCAAATGTTGAAACATCTTCTCTAATTGGTTGCCAATTCTCCAATGGCCAGCCATATCCAGACATAAACACTATAGTTGGGCCATCATTCTGCTCACCAATGTATTCATAATATAATTCGGCTCCATCAATATTTATCCATTGACCGCTTACTTTAGTATCCATAATTTCCTCCTATAATAAGTAATGCTTAATTTATCAATAGCTTCCTTGCAAAGTTGATTCAATCACCAGTCGGGATGAAGGTGGTTGCTAATTTAATCAATTTCCTGTCAGGAGAAGGTTTCTTACTAACAAATTCTCCAATTAAAGCACGGTAACGATCAAAAAATTCTATCTTCTCCTCTTCTGATAAGTGGAGAGGGGTAATTCCATATCTAAACCCATCCTCTATATAGTTCTCAACATAACGACTTAAAAGGTACTGCTGCATTTCCATTAAAAGGTGGGCGTTATAAACCATAAAAAAACGAAGATGTTCCTCTTGTGAATAGGCGGCAATATCCTGAGGAGAAAGCCGGAGATGTTCATCAACCACACTGTAAATCTTCTCCGGTGTTCCCCTTACAAGTCTTTCCTCACTGACCAGAACCAGACCGGCATCAACTAAAGTGCTTAGTTGACGGTACATGGTAGCTTGTGGCACATTTCCTAGTTTTTTAACAAGTTGATATACTGTTAATTTTTCTTCTAACAAGGCTTGTACGATACGCATTCGAACAGGGTGCAGTAATATATCTGCTTTATTTTTCATTATTATCACCTCTAACCATTATCATTATATATAATGATAATTATTTTGTTACAAAATGTAAAGGCTACGGCATCTTTTTTCTTTTTTTACAAAAGGGGCAGGTTAGCTAAATAAGGTATGAAGTGGTTATTCAAAACTCACTTAGAGTATAGGTGGGTTTTATTTCTAATTTTTGTGTAATATATATGATAAAAGTCACTAGTGTTGCATTAATTTAAATTAACTATTAAAAAGACTCAAAATCTTCAATTTTATTATTTTAGGCAAACAAAAAGTCCTTTATAATGG
>NZ_KQ758763.1:0-1860 GCF_001457055.1 Priestia veravalensis
CCAGCATTGTTAGTTTGCCGAAAAAACCAAAGTTATACGTACAGATACCAGCATTTGTATCAACCGTATTGCTCGTACTGGGCTTGTTATACTATGGTTTTTCTATTCGAACAACAACAGCAGACGAGCCATACGCTCTCAGCTTAGCAAGCGAGTATATTAAACAAAAAAAATATGAAGTAGCAATTAAATCGTTAGATAGCTTTGTAGAACGGGATACAAACAATGCATTGATTTACTATTTAAGAGGATATGCTTACACTGAGCTAAAAGAATATGAACGAGCGGAACAAGAGCTAAAAGAATCTGTGAGGTTAGACTCTAACTTTCATGAAGGCTACTACTACTTAGCTCTATTGAATGCAGAGTTAAATCATGTGGATGAAGCGAAGGAAAACGTAGAAAAGGCATTAGAAATAGAACCAGCTAACAAAGAATATCAAGATTTACAACGGAAATTAAATTGATAAAAATAGACAGAGTACTTAAGATTTTCTGCTTTACTATTGTGAGAACGTTTACTAAAATAAACTAGATAGGATTAAATGGTCTCATTATTTTATGACTATATGCAGGTGAAGAGATGAACACGTTATACGATGTGCAACAACTTTTAAAATCGTTTGGAATTGTTATATATATTGGTAATCGTCAAGCTGATATAGAGTTAATGGAAACAGAGATACGAGAGCTATATCAATCAAAGTTGATTGAAACACAAGATTATCAAATGGCAATTTTATTGCTTAGACAAGAATTACAAAAACAAAAGGAAAAAGGATGAGTAAAAAAATGGATGATAAATGGTTAGTTGGTGTTGACTTAGGCGGTACAACAATTAAGATGGCTTTTGTTAATCAATACGGAGAAGTGATTCATAAATGGGAAATTCCAACGGATATTAGCGAACAAGGGCGAAAAATCCCAACGGATATTGCAAAAGCAATCGACAAAGAAGTCGTGAACTTAGGAGAAAGCAAGTCGAAACTTATGGGGATTGGTATCGGTGCTCCAGGTCCAGTGAATTTTGCAAACGGTTCGATTGAAGTAGCAGTTAACTTAGGGTGGGAAAAATTCCCTATTAAAGATATTCTAGAAGTGGAAACTTCTTTGCCTGTAGTAGTGGACAATGATGCAAACATTGCGGCAATTGGTGAAATGTGGAAAGGTGCAGGAGACGGAGCGAAAGATTTACTATGCGTAACGCTTGGAACAGGTGTAGGAGGAGGGGTTATTGCAAACGGTGAAATCGTTCAAGGAGTAAACGGTGCGGCTGGTGAAATTGGACATATTACATCGGTGCCTGAGGGTGGAGCGCCATGTAACTGTGGGAAAACAGGCTGTTTAGAAACAATTGCTTCTGCAACAGGTGTTGTTCGATTAGCGATGGAAGCAGTGGTGAATACGGATAAGTCAAGCACCCTTCGTACACTTCTAGATGAGCATGATCAAATTACTGCTAAAGACGTTTTTGATGCTGCCCGTGCAAACGATGAATTAGCTGGAGAAGTGGTTGACAAAGTGGCGTTTCATTTAGGACTAGCACTTGCAAATTCGGCTAACGCATTGAACCCCGAGAAAATTGTCCTTGGAGGCGGTGTATCACGTGCAGGAGATGTGTTGCTCGATCCAGTGAAGTCTTACTTTAAAAAGTTTGCGTTCCCAAGAGTAGCTGAAGGAGCAGAGTTGGCAATTGCTACACTTGGTAATGATGCAGGAATTATTGGTGGGGCATGGTTAGTTAAAACATATGTATAAATAGGCGTAAACTAAAAAAAGGAGGCTGGGACATAAGTAATTCAGCCAATGATAAACCTGAACGATTGAGAGTTTCTCACTTTTAATCGTTCAGGTTTTTTG
>NZ_KQ758764.1:0-1859 GCF_001457055.1 Priestia veravalensis
ATGTGTGCCAGGCATGGCAACTATCTAGGTGGTGAAAGTCCACTGTGGGGGTACACATCGACCAACCACTAAGGAAGCGCAAGGAACTTATCGTGAGGTAAGGGCTAGAGGAAGCGTGGAATAAAATCTTGGCTCGACGAACAGAAATCTGATACTAAGGCTTGATAAAGGGATGAGGCTCCATGACAAGTCAAAGTCCAAAAGATGTGCGTAACTTTATTAAGTAAATCAGGCGAGTAAAAGAGGAAAGAGAGTTGTCTTACCCTGGGAGGTCTTGCGGATGTACAGAAGTACAGTCGAAAAAGGTTAACCGCAAGAAGTCAGCAAAAGCCATAGTAATGAGTAAATTCATGAAGGGCTGAACAATTTATAGTGTTTCAACGCCACGAATGCGTAAGTGACGAATTCCGAATGTGTTAATGGTGAAAGTATGAGCGTATCTCAAAGGATAACCAAAAAGGAAATATCACTTACTACGTGAGAGGGAAGGAGAAACGAGTGTGAAACTTTTAGAACAGATTCTAAGTAATCAAAATATGAATGAAGCCTACTTACGTGTCTATAAAAATAAAGGTGCAAGTGGGGTCGATGGAGTAACAGTCGACGAACTAAAACAATATCTGAAAGAGAACAAGGATGAACTGCGCCAGCGCATCAGAACAAGAAAATACAGACCACAAGCTGCCTTAAGAGTGGAGATCCCAAAAGAAAATGGAAAGATGCGCAAATTGGGAATACCAACAGTAGTGGATAGAGTAGTTCAACAAGCCATTCATCAAGTACTTAGCCCGATATTTGAAAAGCAATTTAGTGAGTTTAGTTACGGTTTTAGACCAAAAAGAAGTTGTGAGATGGCTATTATAAAAAGCTTAGAATTTCTGAATGACGGACACGATTGGGTAGTGGACATTGACCTTGAAAGATTCTTCGATACAGTCCATCACGATAAACTCATGCGAATTATCGCCAACACAATAGATGATGGAGACGTTATCTCTCTAATAAGAAAATATCTCGTCAGTGGTGTTATGGTGAATGGGAAATATGAAGAAACACCCATTGGGACTCCGCAGGGAGGCAACCTCAGTCCATTATTGAGTAATATTATGTTGAATGAACTCGATAAGGAACTAGAAAGTAGAGGATTACGATTCGTGAGATACGCTGATGACGCCCTCATCTTTGTGAAAAGCGAAAAATCTGCGAACAGAGTGATGAAATCAATCGTGAGATTTATAGAAGAGAAATTAGGGCTGATAGTAAATGCCGAAAAGAGTAAAATCTCTCGCCCAAAAGAATTAAAATTCTTGGGATTTGGGTATTATTATGATTCTAAAAACAAGAAATACCAAGTGAGACCACACCCAATTTCAGTACAGAAATATCAAAGGAAGCTTCGACAATTGACAAAGCGAAGTTGGAGTGTTCCGTTAGACTACCGAATATTGAAAATGAAGCAAGTCATATTCGGATGGGTGAATTACTTTAGAATCGCAAATATGAAAAAAACCTTGAAACGAACAGATATGAAACTGCGCTCCAGAATCAGAGTAATCATCTGGAAGCAATGGAAGGTACCGAAGAAACAAATCAAATCGCTAATTCAGCTAGGGATTCCGAAGGAAGAAGCGAAAGGATTAACCTACTGTCGAAAAGGTTACAGGTATATAGGGCTATCAAAAGTCGTCCAAAGAGCAATCTCAAACAAAAGACTAAAGCAGAGGGGAGTACCCTCTGCCCTAGAACGTTACTTAAAAGTACACACTGTAATATAAATTGAAACGCCGTATACGAGACCCGTACGTACGGTGTTGTGAGAGGGGCGAAAATAAGTTAATTTATTTTCCCTCTACTCGATT
>NZ_KQ758765.1:0-1834 GCF_001457055.1 Priestia veravalensis
TTCATCCATAAGTTGTTTGGATTAGCTTCATAAGTTAGCAATTTAAAGGAAACTCACACTCTATGTTTCTAACGAGTGATTTTTGCACCAGAACCCATTTTTTTATTTCTCCCTTTCTAATGTAATAAGACCCTACCAATTAAAAAATTGGCAAGGCCCTCCGTAATTTTAGTATTACTTTATTTCTCTAATGATTACATAGATGTAATGAACATCAGTAAAAGCATAAAAATTGCTAACAAAACACTTAAGAAGATATTTAACATAGATATGATTACATTATTTTTAACGTTTCTTATTCCGACGATAAGACCGGATACAACTGTAACCCACCAAAGGATATCAAAGAATAATTCATTAAACCTTGCTGTAATTTCAGTGAAAAATAATACAATGAGTAGCAATTGTAGTAAAAGTACCCCAACTCTCAATAATGATGGTGTATTTTGAGTATTTCTACGATGAAAAAGCACCCCAACTACTATAAAAACCAAAATAAGAAATAAAACAAAGAGCATAACTAAACCGATAAAACTCATTAAATTTCTCCTCTGTTTGATTTATATTTGTGTTCGACTAACTAATCGCCTTAAGCGAACCTATTAAATTTCCCTCTACTTCTTTATTTGTAACTGTTTTAAGCATCTTCTTCATTCTTGTACTCTAAAATATCACCAGGCTGACATTCTAATGCTTTGCAAATGGCTTCTAAAGTTGAAAACCTAACTGCTTTTGCCTTGCCATTTTTTAAGATAGAAAGATTGGCCATTGTTATTCCTACCTTCTCCGAAAGTTCTGTAACACTCATTTTTCTTTTAGCCAACATGACATCAATATTGATTATAATTGCCACTTTATTCACCTCAGATTGTGTAATCGTTCTCCGATTTTATATCAATTGCTTGTTGTAAAAGCCTTTTAAGAACCGCAGCAAAGACTGCGATTACCAATGAAGCAAAGACAGGGACCATTCCAACTATTACGAGACCTGGAGCATCATCTTTCTCTGCCGCAAGAAAAACAAATGGCATCATTACCGCATACAGGCCACTAATTGTCATTGCACAGTATTTTATTTTCCTTAAAGCTATTACAGAGATGTTAGAAAACGCTTTGTTCTTGTCAATATAGATTAGAAGTCGGAAAGCCTGATACAACGTGAAAAAGTACGGGATAGCTGAAAGATACATAATGCTTACAGCAGGATATAGTATGTAGGAATAATCTGGGTTTGCTATATTATTAGCTAAATAAAATAAACCAAATAGGCCTAAAGCAAGAACTGGAGCTCCCATAAAAAAAAGAGCTATTTTCAAAAATATTGTTGAACTTTGTTTCATAATAAAGCACCTCACTTATGAATTTCAAATATGAATTTAACACATAATTTATCGTTTTACAATAAATTATTATTATTTTACATATCATTTTTGTTGTTTTTAAAAATCCACTTTCATTTTTAAGGGGAAATGAAAAACTAAAAACTATGCAAATCTTGCCTATCCAGCTAAAACGTTTTAGGAGCTAAATCACTTCTTGTATATATGTAATGAATATCTTACTTTGGTTAAAATACCGTAATTTTTACATGACTTGTCGAAAAATAAAAATTTAATCTAACAGATTCTTCTATAAAAACATGATTGACTCTCCTCTTAGGGTAGACATTAAACTTAAGTTATAAATTAATAGAAAGGGTGTTTGGATATGGATTGTATTATTTCGTAAGGTTGGAAAAAGGGTTCTGGTGCAAATACTGAAGAAAGATGTAAAGAGGTGAAAAGCTCCCTAGTAGAATCTAGTCTTAAGTAGCAATTTCAAATAGTTCATGGAT
>NZ_KQ758766.1:0-1814 GCF_001457055.1 Priestia veravalensis
GTTTCAGCCAAACTCAAACAAATGGCATTCGCATTAGCGCCTGCTTCACTCACGGAGAAGAGCCAGTTTTTGCGACCAATAACATTTGGACGAATGGCATTTTCAGCGGGGTTGTTATCAATGGCGACATACCCATTTTCAAGGAAAACCTTTAACTCTGATGAACGGCTTAATGTATATTCAGCTGCTTTCGCAATGGCATTTTTACCGAAGAAAGGCGAACGATCAATCCAATCCATAAATTCATCGACGATCGGTTTTGCTTCTTGTTGGCGAACTTGCAAGCGCTCTTCCGGTGAAAGATGTTTGATTTTCCGTTCAATATGAAACAACCGATCGCAGTACTGCACGCCTATTCGTCCATTTTTACTATCGGCTTTTAGCCAATAACGGCGTACGTGAGCCCAACAGTTGGCGAATTGAACATGAGGTAATTGACCGTAAGCTGAATACCCATCACAGATCACAGTGCCTTTGAATCCCTTAATTAAATCTTCTAATACAGCGCGCCCACGAGAAAGAGCGCTCTTAAATAGAACGATAATGGGACCTTCACTTTGTACACTGCGACATACCCAGTTATAAGCGTTTGATTGAGCTGGCTTTCCATCTGAACGCTTAATTATTTGTGCGTAGGTTTCATCTATATGCAACACAGATTTTGCCGTTAATAATTGGTTCATCAAATTATAAAGCGGTTGAAGCCAATCCTCTGCCACACGTATTACCCAATTGGATAGATTTTTATCATTTGTATATAGTCCATGGCGCTCCCATTCATTTACCTGACGGTAAAGAGGTGAGTACTGGATAAACTTATCGTAGATAAGCTTTGCCAAAACAGTAGGACCGGCAATGCTTCTTTGGATTGGACCTTGCGGTGCTTTACCTCGTTTAATTTGAGCTTTTAGTATGGCATCGTTTTTACACGTTTTGCACTCATACACATGTTCAAAATGTTGCACACGCTTCAGGGAGGCTGGAATAAATTTCGCCTCTTCACGTATCAACGTTGAACTGAACTCTACCATCTCCCCACGACAGCAGTCACAAGCTAAGTTGGCTGGGTGATGATGAATCTCTTCAATTTCTATATCCTCATGAAACGAATCATTTCGTTTTTTATTTCTCTTTTTACGAGTAACCGTATAACTAACCTTTTCGATGCTTTGTTCTTCTGTCTGCTCAGGTTCGTTAAAAGACGGATCGTCTTCAAATAATGAGCCTTGTCCATCTGGTATTTGATACTTTGACTTTTCTGATTTAGAACCGTATAAAGCTTTTGTTAATTGGCGAATTTGTTCAGTCAATGCTTCAATTTGTTTGGTTAAATTTTTATTTTGTTCTTTTGTGTAGGCTAATTGTTCTTCCAATAATTGAATCACTTTTTCATTTGAAGCGTCTCCCAAATCATTCACCACATTTCGTTCAATTTAAGTTATGAATGATTATACCACTTAAAATAGGGCTATTAAAAGATACCTTTTGTAGATTTTGTAATCGCCTTTGGCTGTTGCAGAGATAATCCTTCTAATAACCAACGAAGCTCTTGTTGCGAAAGTTTGCGTACCTCATTTTCATCTTTTGGCCATTGTAATTTTCCATTATCTAATCGTTTATAAAGCATGGCGAAGCCATCTCCATCAAAATACAAACATTTATAACGATCCTTGCTCCATCCAGAAAACAGAAAGATAGAATCACTATACGGATCCAATTCGAAAGAATCTTGAATGAGCGTTGCGAGACCATCAATACCTTTACGCATGTCTGTCTTGCCGCAGATGATGTAGATGTTTTGCACGCTCGTAAAA
>NZ_KQ758767.1:0-1591 GCF_001457055.1 Priestia veravalensis
CTTGAGCAAATTAAAAATGAGCTCCAAGTGGCATAGGGTACCTATCATTTCTAATCGAATGGAAATATTTGTATCTAAAAATGCTCATTATCAGTCTTTAATTAGAGTTAATTCATTGGTTTGAGATATTAAATCAATTTTCTCGTTTCCTTTTGTATAATAGGTAGACGCACCTTCTCGGTTGATTTCCTTCCAGCCTTTTGATTTAATAACTAATTTATATCCTGAAGGTATACCATTTTCTTCAGAAGCTTTGGACCAGTCATATATATTTACACTTTCTTTTTCTTTTACTAACTTCGCATTTTTAGGTACAGGGAAACCAGAAAATTTATCAGATGGGGTATATGCAAAGAATGTAGTAAAATAGAAAAGTATTGCTCCTACTAATACAATTCCCGTAACAGTGATGGTAACGTTCTTTTTCAATGTATTTCCCTTCTTTCAATTACATTTTTACAATGCGATAGGTCTTATAACCTGTAACAGCATTAAAACCTCTGTTCCAATAATTATTAGTGTGTCCTGCTAATTTTAAGTCTGTACTTGTCTTTTCATAAATCCACATACTGTGAGTATATCTGTCTGCCCCAGATTTTTTAAACTGAATTACGTCTCCAGACTTCGCATTCTTAATAATATTAGATTTACTTGTACTAGAGTATGCGCCTTGTGTACGTGTTAAATGCGAATAAAGATCTGGAACTACCGTCCAAGAAGCACTTCTGCTCCACTTGTAAGATGGTAAACTTCTGATAAATCAGTACTTATTGTCTGACACTAAACTAGCAGTAGTTTGTTTGACAACTTGTCTTCTTCCACCAGCTTGAAGAATTTGTGATACGAAATTTGTACAATCATTGCTGTATCTTGGATAGTTTGGGTTATAGTTAGCATAGTATTTTTTAGCATATGCTCTAGCATTACTTAAATTTAAAGTATTAGTAGACATTGTCGTAAAAATCTGTGAATTTTCTTCCTGATTTTTTTGCTCTTCTTCTTCAATTTCTTCTTTCATTTCTCCAAGAGTAGTATTTTCGAATTCATCCATATTAAAATCTTCATCGGCAGGTAGGTCTTCCGTATTGTCTTCAGTATCAGTGCTGTCAGCTTCAAATACTGATAGTCGGTAAAGATATTCTGCGAAATATGCACAAATTAACTGATAATCTTCACGATTAGCAAGTTTTTCATCCTTATCTGTGTTCATTTGTTCTGTTACAAAATCGTTAAATTCAGGGGTTCCTACTTCTAGATTATAACCATTTTCATCCAAATAATCTATCAAAGTTTTTTCGATTTCCCCAAAAGTATAGTCATTTCTTTGTTTTTCCTCAGCTGAAGCAGTACTAACATAAAGAGAATTAACCCCCAATAAACAAAGCAAAACACTTAAAGCTAACGCAAATTTTTTCAATTTTATTACCTCCATAAGTCTATTTATCTATTAAAAACATCCTCCAAGGCTTTTCATGAACTTTTGTAACATATGTATAACCTCCCTCTATAAATGTTGATTTATCAACGGTTTGAGCCGTTGGTGGGGTGTCAAAAAAATATTTTTCGACACGCTTCCTAACAATATTTTTAT
>NZ_KQ758768.1:0-1588 GCF_001457055.1 Priestia veravalensis
TTTGTAGACATAATGGCACCTCCTTTGATTGATACATTTATCGTACCGGAGGTGCCTGATGTTTTATATGCGTTGTTTGATTACGGGCTTACACTATAAACCACTTTCAGAGAGTACAATTAATTATATTTTTGATACTGTTTCTGAAATAGATAAAAGTAATCCAAATTGGAAAAAGTTAAATACTGCATATATAAGGTCAACACTAATAAAGAAGTTGTTTGACAATAATTTTTCACTTGAAGAAATTGTGTACTTAACTGGAGCAGATTTATCAAGTCTTTCAAATTTGATACCAATTGATGATATTATAAATAATGTAAAAACAAGAAAGAAAAATTATAAAAAGGTTCATCCTTTTCAGCAATTTTTGGGCTAATTAATTGGATTATATAAAGAGAAGAGGAGAAAGAGTGGAGAAAGAGTGGAGAATGTAGTTAACATAATGAATAGAATCTTTAATTTTTATAGAGAACATCTCCTAATAGTTCTCTTTACTGTAGGAGTAGCTCTCATTATGCTACTCTTACAAATGGTTTTTAGTGATGTTAATGCTGAGTTTGGACTTTCCTTAATACCTAATTTCATTGCAGATATGATAGGCATTCTAATTAGTTCATACATCATTGCAGTCCTTTTACAGAGAAGTGAGGAAAAGAAAACTAAAGAGAAGGTTTATAAGATGTTAGGAAGAAAGCATTTAACTATGGTAGACATAATGGCTCAAAAATATGTCCATTTCATTACTAAAAACCCTTGCAGTGTTAAAGGTGATGAGAGTATAGCACATCAGGATTTAATAGAGCAGGTTAGGAATGTAAGAGAAAATATAAGTCAATATGTACAAGATGATTTTCTGAGGAAAAATGTAAAAGTGCTAGCAATTGGACAAGCTGGTAACTATAAAAGCATCTTTGATATGTTTGAGGAGCAAATGTGGTCTCATCAGCAATTCTGTCATCACTTTAAACATGAGATGAAAAATTTATTAAACTTGTTTATTTCTAAGTACATATCTGTTTTGCCTGATGATTTAAGGGAGATTTTATTTAGTATTGAGGACTTGATGGAGTCAGGAGCTTTTGTTACTCCTCTAGATCATGGCATAAACATGCAAATGAACAATGTAGATTTTAAAAAAGAGGATTTTATAAATATTCTGGTAGAACTAGGCACAGAGATATTAAGTCTAATGGAGTACTTTAAGGAATTTGAACAAAAGACTTAGATAAAAAAAGGCAGAGAATTGATATAAAACAGAATATTGTAATGAACAAATGAGGAGAGAGCAGTATTGGCTCTCTTTTTAATTTTCTATAGTTAAGGCAGAAGGGGTATTCTGTCTTTTTTTGTTTTCCAAAATTAGATAAATATCGGTATAATGGAACTAGTTGTTAAATAGGGGGATTGTCATGAGAAAAGTAGTGTTAACAGGAAATGGCTTATCAGTAGCATTAAACTCTGAGTTTAGTTTAAAGTCCATTACAGAAAGGTTGGATTGTCAACACTAAACTAGACAGTTTTCTTAAGGTGCGTAAATTTGTATTCCACTGGACTTAAATAATCTAAAGTACCGTGGATGCGTAGA
>NZ_KQ758769.1:0-1332 GCF_001457055.1 Priestia veravalensis
CCATTATAAAGGACTTTTTCTTTGCACAAAATAATAAAATTGAACATTTTGAGTATTTTTAATAGTGAAAATAAATTAATGCAACACTAGTGAAATATATTTTAAAGTAAATATATGGGGGATTAGGATGCAGAAAATAGAATGGGATTTGGAATTTATTAAAGAGATGTATCAAAAATATGAGGGAACTAATGAAGCAAATATTCAGCAAAATGTAGTAGTGAACCTTTTAAAAATGTTGGGTTATGATTCAAGTGATTTTTCTTATGAGCATTCTAAACAATTTAAAGATGGAAGGTCAGATATTGCTGTTAAAGTAAAAAAAGACTCATATTTATATGTAGAAGTGAAGGAATCAAATAACAAGCTAGATGGAAGGGCACATTCTCAATTAATAAAGTACATAGATGGTAGCCATGAATGGGGATTGTTAACAAATGGCAGGAAATATATATTGATAAATGAAAAGATAAAAGGTATTGCTCTAGATAAAGTAGTATTTAATATTGATATTTTTAACAAAAAAGATACTGAGCTAATAAAGTATCTTAGAAGAGAAAATCTATTTGATGTACCAATTACAAATTACTTTAAAGAGATAGCACAGTTTAAGGCAATTAAGTATCCAAATGGGGGAAGTAGTTGGAATAATTATAAAAGTACACTTTACAACTTCTTTAAATACTATTCTGCTAATTTAAAAAGGTATAGAGAGTTAAGTTTGATTAGAGTAGAGGAATTTGAGGATTTTTTACAACATGAAATGGAGATGAAAAATAATAAAAATTCAGGAAGGAAAATAGTATCCATTGATACTTTTGATAATAAATATTCTCATATAAGATCATTTTTTCACACACTAAATATAAAATCAAATGGTTTTGATGAGGAAAAAGTTCAGCTTATTAGAAGGATGAATCTTAAAGAGGAAATTGTAGAGTCAAATGAGTTACTCACTGAAGAAAATATTGAATTAATTTTAAACTTTTATAGCAATAGAAGAGATGCCATTAGGAATAAAGCACTAATACTGTTATGTCTAAGTTTTGGTTTAGAAAGGTCTACTATTTTGAGTTTAACAATTAATTCAATTAAAAAAAATAAGCTGATTATTGGCAATAGAGAGCTTGTCATACCAAAAAAGCTACAGGAAATATTAGAGGTGCTTAAAGAACAACATAAATTAAATAAAGTAAAGGATGATTGTCTATTCTATACTAAGTATAATAATGACTATAAAGTAAGCCCGAAATATAAAAAATAGCGCACCTTCACGGTACGCACGACGAACGGCCAGCTAACTGAATTTTTTTCAGTTAGCTGGCTATTTTG
>NZ_KQ758770.1:0-1123 GCF_001457055.1 Priestia veravalensis
ACGTTATTTGCTCGTTATCTCTTTCACCATTGATAATAACGCTAAGCGTTTTTTCTGCATTTTTACGGTCCTTATGCTTGGATGCAATAGCTTTTGTTGCATTATCCATAGATTGGCCTTTATCTAGTATTATTTTTAATTCTGATAACGTCTGAATATCGCGTTCATAATAGATTCTTTGTTCTTTAGTGTTTCGTTCAAATATGTATCCGTGTTTTTCCAATTCGAGTGACCAACGCCTTAGCGTATTAGGATTTATATCTAAATAAATTGCTACTTCTTTTGATAAAGTACCGAACTCATTTCCGTTTTCCATGCGTTTTTCACCTCATTTATAAGAAATTCTATACAATCTTTGAAAACCCTTGTTTTGAGGTGGAAGCTGGCTAGTCGTGTGGGGGCTAAACCCCACGGTCTTAATGCGTAGCTAAATATGGCATAAGAGAAATACATCGAACGGCTGCACTGGCGGTTTTGGCGGTACAATGGTGCGAGCAAGCTAACCTCCGAGGATCCTCGTTTTGAGTATGGTTAGCTTGGCGACATGCAAACACCGCCAAAATTTCTCCATGCAAGGGAGAAAGGGTGGAGATTTTTTTGGCGTAGCGAACCCGAAGGGCAAAAAAATACTACCCGAACCTTGCATGGAGAAAAGCCCCTTTGTATATAGAAGAGAGCTAGTTTTATAGAATAGTAGGTTAAATCCTTGATATATAAGGGTTTTTAAGGTTTTGTTTGTACTGATAGACCGTTACACATGTACCGAAATATCGTTACAATTGTTCTGATTTTATCAGTACATATTTACAGATTATAAAATAACATATATAATGCAAAAAGGGAGGTGAAATGATGGACAAGAATATGGAGTATCATTCAGATACACAAACATTATTGGGAAAAAAATCGAAAACATACATCGATACAGAAACTGGTGAGAAAATAAATGTCGAGCAAATAACCAAAAGAGCCTATGGTCAAAAACAATTTTGGAAAATCTATTTAATGGATTTTCTTCAAGTTTTAGGAGTGCTAGACAGCAAGCAAGTTGATGTTTTCGTGTACATACTAGAAAATACAGAACAAGCCAACAACACCTTTATAGGCAGTCAGAGAGACATTG
>NZ_KQ758771.1:0-1084 GCF_001457055.1 Priestia veravalensis
AAACAAATACATAATATTAATCATCTAAATATGACAAAAGCATCTAAACGTACTCCATATATAAAACTTGTTCCAAAACATTTACAACACTATCAAGCATTTCTTGGTGACAAAATTAAAATATTATACGGACGTGTATGGCTCGCAATGAAAAAATTAGATGTACATATCGATAAAGATATCATGCAAACAATTGCTCATATTGCTTTTGATAAGCTTGTAGATTACATAAAAGAGGGACGTAATCTAACTGCTGAACAAATGAATAAGATCGCCTATACCATTGCTTATAACCAATTATCTGAACGCGAAGATACAAAAGATATTGTAAAAGATCAACAAGCGATTACACGAGCATTAATACTATTGGACAAGCCTAGCGAAAACAAAAAAGTACCTTCGCTCAGCTTATTTGCTGATGTTATAGGTGTTTAATAATTTTACCTAGTTCATTTTCTCTGTAATCATACGATTTTATATAAACTTACAAACTATATACAATTTACCTGTTTAATAAACTTACTAGATATCTATATGACGATATTTACCAGTTGTCAGATAGAAACTATTCGTTGCGGCCAAGCTGGTTGAAGGGCTATTATGACGTCATGACGAATGAGTAATTAAGGGGGCATGACGGTATGTCTGAAATAGATAACTTAGTTTATAAAACAGGCGAAGTGTTAAGAAAATTAAACTTAAAAGATTCTGTTTTTAAAAAGTATATTTCTAGTCTCGAAAAAGAAGGCTATGTTTTTCAGAAAAATAACATGGGACACAGGCTTTATACAGAAAAGGATATAAAGGCTTTGGAAATGTTCCTAGAGCTTATTAGTTATGACGGTATGACGATTGAATCAGTAGCTAAAAAAATAGGCCGTACTTATCAAAATCAATCTGGTGGTAGTAGTCATGACCATGTAACTTTATCGAATAACAAGGGGCATGACGTCATAAAGGATGAGGATTCAGATAGTCATGACGCTATGACCTTAATGAATGTTTTGTTGAAAGAACAAGAGCAACGCTTTGTAAAACTTCTTCAACAGCAAGAACAGCTATTTAAAAATGAAGTACAGAACAT
>NZ_KQ758772.1:0-1075 GCF_001457055.1 Priestia veravalensis
AAAACAGAAAATTCAGTCAATATTTATGCGACGTTAGTGATATACTACCTATAATGAAAAGAATATTATGGATAACTCAAATTCCTATGCTACTACTTTAAGTACTGATATTTACGCTTTACAAAATTTATTTCATAAAATTGGAATTTAATTCACAAGTCTGAACTAATGTAAAATCCTATTAAATTATATTCTTTTAAGTAAATTTTATAAAAGGTAACATTCAATCAATGAGAAAATAAATTATGAATAGGTATTGGGTTAGCCATTAAATCAACAAAGCATATTCACTTTTTAATGATAATACATACTTTATGCTGAAAAGAAAGTGATTAAACTTATTAGCATTAGCAGATAATGAATACTTAATTAAAAGGTTGCTGTTAAAACGGCAACTTTTCTTTGTGTCTGCACAGTTTCTTCACTTTCACTTGATAAAATAGCATTAGCACTTTTGTAAAACAAGAGGAGGTAGCATATGGAGATTCAACCATTGAGCCGAGTAGCAATTGATTTAGGACCGATTACAGTCTATTGGTATGGGATTATTATTGCCACAGGTGTGATGTTAGGGTTATGGCTAGCAACAAGAGAATCACAACGTTTGGGGTTGAAAAAGGAACTTTTTATAGATTTGATTTTATGGGCTGTTCCTATAGCTATTATTACTGCACGTTTATACTATGTAGCATTCGAATGGGATTACTACTCCAAGAACCCACAAGATATTATAAAAGTATGGCAAGGTGGAATTGCTATACATGGGGGACTATTAGGAGCGACACTTTTTACTATTATATATGCTAAGAAAGTAAACCTTTCTTTCTGGACCATAGCTGATATTGCAGCACCAAGCCTGATTATTGGTCAATCAATAGGACGATGGGGAAATTTTATGAACCAGGAAGCACATGGCGGAGAAGTGACCAGATCGTTTCTTGAAAATCTTAATTTACCTAACTTTATTATTAATCAAATGTCACTAGTGTCGCATTAAAATAATTCAACGCTTTATAAAAATCTAAATTTTCAGTAATTTTATCTTTGCATAAAAAAAGCCTTTATAATGGTTGGG